>JAGACE010000102.1 GCA_017614275.1 Clostridia bacterium
GGTGGATACCGCGTTCACCAGGCTTTCGAACAGCGCCTGGCTCTTCTCATAGTTCTCCGGGGTCAGCTCCTGGTTCATCCACCGGGCGATGACTTTCGTCTGCTCGTCCGTGGCCTCTATGGAGTGGTCCCCGCCCATGTACTTCAGGTAGACGTAGAACTCGTTGCCGTTGAGGGAGTGCTCCCCTTTCAGCAGGTGCAGGCTCTGCTTGTCGTTCTCGTAGAGGAACTCTTTGTCCAGCGTGAGATCGTAATAGCCGAGCTTCAGCAGCACGCGGCCGATGTTCTCTTCGTTGACCAGCAGATAGCGGTCAAAGGTCTTGTCGTAGCGCTTGCTGACGGCTTTGACCAGATCCTGCCGGGAGACGGAGTCGGCCTCCTTGCCCCCGAGGATCTCGTTGAACGTCCGACGTTCGTAGCGGGACTGCGGCGATATGCCGGTGATGGTCCCGGTACCGTTTTTCGTATTCAGTTCCAGCCGGGACAGGAAGACCAGGTCTCCATCCGTGTCGGTGCCTCCGAACAGGATGTTCACGGTCTTCTTCATGCTGGTGCCGTCGATCTCCGCCTGGCGGCGGAGGCCGATGCCGGTCTCCTTGAAAATGACCAGGCCGGACATCAGGGCGACGAGCAGAACGATGGCGAGGAATATCAAAAGGATGCGGCGGTTTCGGATCTTGTTCTCCTTGACCGTCGTCCGGAATTTCAAAGGTTTTTTGTCCCCGGGTCTTCTCATGCGGCGGACGCCTCCTCAACAGACTTTCAAAAGGAATAATAGTATACAACAAAACGGCGGAAAAGCAAATCGCCCGGGCAGAAAAACTTCGGAAACGGGTCAAAAGTCTCTTGACGTTAAAATAAAGGTATGATATATTTTATTCCGCACTTCTTAGTGCGTAACCGATATGCTGGTGTAGCTCAGTTGGTAGAGCAGCTGATTTGTAATCAGCAGGTCAGGGGTTCAAGTCCGTTCACCAGCTCCACGCCGGTGGCAGGGCACCTGACACCGGTACATATGGGAGAGTTCCCGAGTGGCCAAAGGGGGCAGACTGTAAATCTGTTGGTTGTACCTTCGGTGGTTCGAATCCACCCTCTCCCACCAAGAAAAAGACGTCCGAACGGACGTCTTTTTTGTTTTGTTCTTTTATTCTTCGGGCATCTCCGCTCTGGCTGCGGCCCGCCGGGCGACGAGCTCGTTCAGCATGCGGGTGTGCTCGGTGTCGGAGAGCGCGTATCTCCAGGTCGGGATGGCGGCGAGCATCATGCCGATGGCCGGCGGGATGGAGATGATGAACATCATGGCCGCGGCGTACTTGCCCGCTCCCGTGCCTCCGTCATAGGTCAGAAAGTCGGCGCCTTCGTGCAGGGCGTCGTTCAGTTTGTCGACGTTCGCGCCGCTGTATCCGACGGCGCTGAAGACCACGGAGGAGATGAGCGCCGCGATGCCGCTCGACAGTTTCGTGATGAAACTCTGCCCGGAGAAGAACACGCCGTCGGTGCGGATGCCGTTCGTGTATTCCTCATAGTCGACACAGTCGGCGATCATGACGGACTGCAGGACGTTGATCGCCCCCATGGCCGTGCCCGCCAGGAAGATGAACAGGCTGAAGGGCACGCCCCAGGCCAGCGGTTTGACATCGCCGCCGGAGAGCAGGTACAGCAGGAACATGCCCGCATAGGGCAGGGCCCCGATCAGGGTGAAGAAATTGTAGAGGTTCTTCTTCTCGAACTTCTGCATGAGTTTCGGCGCCAGCCCCATCCCGAGGAACTGTCCGACGAACATCATGCCGGCCACGAGGATCATGTTGATGAGGATGGGCATGTTGACGCCGTCCTTGCCGATGACGTTCATGATGTCCCCGTTGGCGTAGTAATAGGTGACGACCGTCATGGCGTTGATGAGGAGGAGCATCATGGGGCTGCGCAGGATGCCGGAGAGCAGGATCTGCCGGAACGGTCTGCACTTCCACATGATCTGGAAGTTCTCTTTGATGGTGTAGTGCTCTTTGCTGCCGGCCACCCGCTCTTTCGTGGAGAGGCCCGCGAACTCGAAGAGGATGGTGGAGATGACAGTCATCCCGATGGCCGTGACGATGAACCCCTTGCGCTGGGCTTCGCTGTGGCTGAGGCCCGATGCCTCGAAAGAGGCCCCGACCGCCTGAGAGATCTGGACGACCAGGATGCCGATGCCGGCGAGGCCGGCGGCGATCCGCGCGAGGCTCAGGGCTTTCGCACGGTCCCCTTCGTCCTCCGTGATGACGGAGGTGAGGCCCCAGAGCGGGATGTCACAGACCGTGTAAGTCATGCCCCAGAGAATATAGGAGACGGCCGCCCAGGCGATGATGGCGACCCTGCCGCCCGCCGTGGTGGCGTCCGCGTAGTTGCTGTTGAAATAGGCCAGGATGGTGATGACCATGATGACCGGCGGTCCGAAGATCAGATAGGGCCGGCACTTGCCCCACTTCGTGTGGGTGCGGTCGACGAAGTTGCCCATGATGGGATCGTTGACGGCGTCCCAGACACGGGCCAGCGCCATGATCCAGCCAAGGGCCATCGCCGGCAGGCAGATGACGTTCTGGAAATAGAAGTACAGCCCGGTGGTGGCGATCTGATAGATCATGTTCTGCCCGAACATGCCGGTCATGTAGCCGGCGATCTCAGGCTTCGTGTATGTATTGGTTTTGATGGCGGATGACTTGGTTGCCATGGTCTCTCCTCCTTCTTTCCTCCATTGTACTGAAAACCGTTTGTCCGCGCAACGGACAAATCGGGACCGATGCGGCGTGCGATTGACTTTTTCATATGCTCATAATAAGATTTTACTATTGACTATCTTTTTAAAGAGAGGAGGCTCCCCGTGTTCTGTGTATCGCTGAATTTCCACAATACCGACGTGGCCTTGCGGGAAACGTTCCCCCACGGTCCGGAACTGCTCGATGACCTGGAAGAAGGAGTGCTCCTCTCCACCTGCAACCGGCTGGAGGTCTACGGTGTGGGCGATGTATACGACTTCATCGAGACCCGGTTCAAAGACTTCAAATCCAAACTCTTCTTCTACGAGGACGACCAGGCCGTCCGCCATCTGTTCCGGGTGGCCACCGGCCTCGACTCCATGGTCCTCGGCGAGGACGAGATCCTCGGCCAGCTGAAGAACGCCTATGAGGACGCCCGCGCCGCCGGGAAGACCGGATACGAGCTGAACACGATCTTCCGGGGCGCCGTGACCGCCGCCAAGCGGGTGAAGACGGAGACCCTGCTGTCGAAGACCAGCGTGTCGGTCGCCACGCTCGCGGCCTCGGCCTGCGTCCGGTTCTGGGACGAACAGGAGAAGGACCGCCGAGCGAACGTCCTGATGATCGGCGGCAGCGGAGACATCGGCGGAAAACTGCTGAAGGACCTCGCGTCCTACGACCGCTTCGACCTTTACGCTACCGTGCGGGAGCACGGGGTGCGGGACATCGCGGCCGCTGTCGACTACAAAGACCGGTACCGCGCGCTGCGGAATGCGGACATCGTCATCTCCGCCACCCGGAGCCCGCATTTCACCGTGACCGCGGACGCCGTGGCGGAAGCGGACACCGGACTGCCCGCTCCGAAGCAGCGGCTGTATGTGGATCTGGCCGTGCCGCGGGACATCGACCCCGCCCTGTCCCCCGTCCTCACCATCGACGATCTGGAGGAACTGGCGGAGCAGAACAACGCTCTGAAGCAGGATGCGGCCGCGGAGGCGGAAGACATCCTGGAAGAGGAACTGGACGTGCTGTTCAAGGACCTCGCGTTCCACGAACTGGTCCCGCTCCTGAACGACCCGCCCGACGGCATCCAGCTGTTGTCCGAGGACCGGAAGCGGCTCCTCTACACGTTCCGGGAAGAGGCTTCGGCCGAGGAGTTCCGGGCGTTCACAAAAGTATTTCTGCGGCTGTACGAAAGCGGCCGCACGGAGGACGGAACATGAACCTGTTTCCCTTTTTTGAAGACATCACCGGCAAGACGTTTCTCCTGATCGGCGGCGGCCGTGTGGCCGCCGGAAAACTGGAGAAGCTGCTGCCGTTCACGGACCGGATCCGGATCGTCGCGAAAGACGCGTCGTTCCTGGAACAGTTCTGCGCAGACCGGGGCGTCCCGCTCGGGACCGACCCGGAGGGAGACGTCCGGCCGGTGCTGCTGCAGCGCGCGTTCCGGGACGAAGACCTGGACGGCGCGGACTATGTCATCGGCGCCACAGATGACCGGCCCCTGAACCAACATGTTTCGGAGCTCTGCCGGCAGAAGAAGCTGCCGGTCAACATCGTGGACGACGCGGAGCTCTGCACCTTCATCTTCCCGAGCCTCGTCAAGCGGGGCGACCTGGTGGCCGGCATCACCACCGCCGGCAAGTCCCCCGGGTTCGGCCAGTATGTGCGCCGGACGCTGGACGAGGCACTGCCGGAGAACACGGAAGACATCATCGACGAATTATACGCGCTGAAACTGCAGCTGAAGCAGGACGTGCCGGAGCAGGCCGACCGGGCGAAACTGCTCAAACAGCGCCTGAACGAACTCCTGGAGAACCGGGACTGAGGAGACGACCATGCGAACGCTGAAACTTGCCACCCGGGCCTCCCGGCTGGCGCTGGCCCAGGCCGGACTGGTCCAGTCCGCGCTGGAGGCGCTCGGGCAGACCGTGGAACTGGTCGAGGTGACCACCCGCGGGGACCGGGACCGGAAGAGCCCGCTCGTGTCCATCGGCGGGCAGGGCCTGTTCGTCCGGGAAGTGGAGCGCTGTCTCCTCGACGGGACGGCGGACCTCGCGGTCCACAGCGGGAAGGACCTCCCCTATGAACTGGCGGAAGGGCTCCTCATCGCCGGCGTCCCGAAGGCGGCTTCCCCGTGCGATATGCTGGTGGCTCGGCAAGACATTCCCCTGCGGACGGTCGGGACCGGCAGTCCGCGAAGGGTCCTGGAGTGCCGGCAGCTCCTGCCGGACGCCGCGTTCCGGGAGATCCGCGGGAACGTGGACACCCGGCTCCGCAAACTGCGGGACGGGGACTACGACGCCGTCGTTCTGGCCGAGGCCGGCCTGCAGCGGCTGGGCGTCGACCTCAGCGACCTCGACGTCCGGGTCCTTTCTCCGGACGAGTGCCTGCCCGCTCCCTGCCAGGGCATCCTGGCGGTGGAATGCCGGGAGGACGACGGGGAACTCATCGCCTTACTGGAACAGATCACCGATCCGATGACCCGGGCGCGCTTCGACGCGGAACGGAAGCTCTTCTGCCTGCTGCAGGCGGACTGCTCCGTGCCCCTCGGCGTCCACTGCGCCGTCTCAGACAATACGTACACCCTCTCCGCCCTGTTCGGAGACCGCAAGGCGGTCCGGACCGGGACGGACATCGATCTTCTCTGCGAAGAGATCCGACAGGAGCTGACCTCATGAAGAATGCACCGTCAAACGGCTTTGTGACCCTCGTCGGGGCGGGCTGCGGACCCGGGCTCATCACGGTCCGCGGGCTCGAGGCCCTGCGGCAGGCCGACGTCATCCTCTATGACGATCTGCTGGACCGGGGCCTGCTGAACGACCCCGCTCTGGCGTCCGCTGAGATCCTCTTCGTCGGGAAGCGCAGCGGCGCTCACAGCGTGCCGCAGGAAGAGACCACCGCCCTGCTGATCGCGAAAGCGAAGGAGGGAAAACGGGTGGTCCGCCTCAAGGGCGGCGACAGCTTCGTCTTCGGGCGGGGCGCCGAGGAACTCCTCGCGCTGCAGGAGGCCGGCATCCCCTTCGAACTGGTGCCCGGCGTGACTTCCGCCGTCGCGGTCCCCGAAGATTTCGGCATCCCGGTCACCCACCGGGGCGTGTCCCGCTCCTTCACCGTGGTCACCGGCCACACCGCGGCCGACCCGAATGCCGCGGAGGAGAACTATGAAGCCCTCGCGGGCCTGCAGGGGACCCTGGTCTTCCTCATGGGCCTGCACAACCTGGACACCATCTGCGGCGAGCTGATAAAGCACGGCAAGGCGCCGGACACCCCGGCCAGCGTGCTGTCCAAAGGGTTCCTCCCGGGTGCGGCCCGGTATGACGGCACTCTGCAGACCATCGCTGCCGTGGCGAACGACGCGCAGACCCCCGCCATCCTGGTGGTGGGCGATGTGGCCTCCTTCCGTCTCGAACAGAGCCACCCGGAGGCAGGGCCCTCCGTCAGCGTCATCGGCACCGACACCTTCTGTGCCAGGTTTTTAAAGAAGTGCCCCTCCGCCGTCCCCTTCCCCCTTGTGGACATCCGGCCGGCAGACGGCGGGACTCTCCCTGATCTCAACGGATACGAGTGGCTGGTCTTCCTCAGCGCCAACGCCATCCGCTTCTTTTTCGAACAGGTGAGCGACGTGCGCTCCCTGGCCGCTTTGAAGCTCGCCTGCGTCGGTCCCTCGACCGCCGCGGCCCTGAAAGACCGTGGCTTTGTGGCCGACTTCGTCCCCTCCCGCTATGACCGGGAGACCCTGATGGCCGAACTGCCCGGCGACGGGCCCGTCCTGCTCCTCGGAGCGGCGGACACCGCCGGCGCGCGCGGCCCCGGAGACCCGCGGTTCCGGGTCCTCGGGCTCTACGAGGCCGCGACCCGCAAAGGGCCCGCGGACATCCGGACCGACTATGTCGTCTTTGCCAGCGCGAGCGGGGTCCGGGCGTTCTTCGAGAACGGCGGCCGCCTGAACGACGCGGTCCCGGTGTGCATCGGGAAGCCCACCGCCAAAGAGCTCTCAAACTTTGACATCACGGGGCGCATCGCCCCCGCCGCCACCATAGACAGCATCTTAGAAGAAGTCCGCCGGCTGGAAACGGCCCGGGACGGACAGACAGGAGAACCCTCATGAAACGATTCCGCAGACTCCGGACGACCGAGCAGATGCGCTCCTTCGTACGGGAGAACACCGTTACGGTGAACGATCTCATCTACCCGCTGTTCGTGGCGGAAGGGACCGACCTCAAAGAGCCGGTGCCCTCCATGCCAGGCATTTTCCAGTTCTCCCTCGACCGCCTCGAGGAAGAGGTATCGAAGGTCGTCGACGTCGGGATCCCGGCGGTCCTGCTCTTCGGCATCCCGGAGCACAAGGACGAGACGGGCAGCGAGGCCTACAACAAGTACGGCATCACGCAGCGGGCCATCCGCCAGATCAAGGAGGCCCATCCGGACCTGCTGGTCATCGCGGACGTCTGCCTCTGTGAGTACACGAGCCACGGCCACTGCGGCCTCATCTGCGACGGACAGATCCTGAACGACGAGACCCTGCCCCTGCTGGCAAAAGCCGCGGTCACGCTGGCCGCCGCCGGCGCCGACATCATCGCGCCCAGCGACATGATGGACGGCCGTGTCGCCGTCA
>JAGACE010000103.1 GCA_017614275.1 Clostridia bacterium
ATGTTCCAGGCGTGGATAAAGACCCAGATGCCCATGAAGTCCGCGGCCCAGTAGAAGCAGTGCAGCCAGAGGGGGTAGCACTGGATCTTCTCGTTGATCGTCATGATCAGCGGGAAGATGTAGACGAGCAGGCCGAAGACGACGGCGATGCCGACCGCGAACCAGGCCAGTTTCCAGCCGGGGGCGCCGACGGACAGGTGGTTGACGAAATCCATGACGCCGACGTCGACATAGCTGCCGTCTGCGTTCGTCGGGTACCCGTAGGTCAGGTACTGAAAGATGTTCATACGTGTTTCTCCTTTTCAATGATTCTCACACACGCCCGTGCGGGCGTTTTCTGACACCCTCATTCTATGCGAGGCGGGGCGATGCACTCCACGCCCAACAATCCAAAAAGTGGGAGATAACTCCCACTTTTTTGAATTATGTGGAGAAATGAGCTATACTGCTAAAAGGATACGGGAGGTGAGTCCATGGATCGGCGAGTCGCGCGCACGAAGCGAAACATCTATACCGCGTTTTTCAGCCTTTTGCAGAAAAAGCCGATGAACGAGATCACGGTCACGGAGCTTGCGAAGGCGGCAGACATCGACCGCAAAACGTTCTACGCGCATTACCAGACGGTGCAGGACGTCTTTGAGGAGTTCAAGAAAAGCGTCTACGACAGCGTCATGGAGATCCTCGCGGAGTGCGAGGCCCGCGGCGCGGGAACGGAGGACGGGTTCGACTTCGTCTACTTCTACGACGCCCTCCACGAGATCATGACGGAGAACCTCGCGTTTTTCGAGAAACTCTCAAAGGACACCGGATCCATGTTTCTGAAGAACGAGTTCAAGAACGTTCTGAAGCAGGCCCTGCTGGACTATTATGAGGGGTGGGGCGGCAAATCGCCCTACCAGCTGAGCCTGTACGCGGAGTTCATTTCCGCGGGGGCCATCCACCTGTGGACCGACTGGCTCCACCACAAGCAGGTGCCTATAGAGGAGTTCCGGGACAGCGCCATAGAGGTGCTCCGGGAAGCCTGGAAGATGGGTTCCTGACCAGAAAAAGAAAAGACCCGTACCGGTCCGGTACGGGTCTTGTTGTTGTGCTCAGTAAAGGTTGTTCGCGAGCAGGGAGATGACGGCGGAGCCGATGGCCGAGGCGCCGATGAGGGCGGTGGCCACGGTCTTCTGCGTGGTCTTGCGTTTGTCCCCGGCGTCTTTGACGACGGTGCCGTCGTCCGCGGTCTCCGCGTGGTCGGCGGCGAAGTCCTCATCCACGACCGCCTCTTCCGTGTACTGCGGTTCGGCGTAGCCGGTCTTGGACCAGAGGTCCATCATGCGGAACAGGACTTCCGTGGACTTATAGATGAGCTGCGGCGGGGTGTCGCCGGGTTTCGCCCGGATCTTCGCCTGGTTCGCGGTCTTGCCGTCGGAGATGCTGGCGTACATATAGTAGCTCTTGGTGCCGTCCTCGTTGGTCTTCGCGTAGACCTTCGTCAGGGAGGCGCCGAGGCTGGCTTCGGAGGTGTCGAACGCGCCCTTCGCCAGTTTGACGGAGTACTCGTCGGCCTTCATGTCGTTCTTCTCAAAGGTGTAGGGACTCAGGAAGACGACCCGGTCCATGTTGACCTTCTCAGAGATGCTCTTCAGGAAGTCGACGGACTTGGTGGTGGCCACCGCCACGGTCAGGCCCTTGGCCCGGAGGCCAGAGACGACCTCGTCCAGATAGGCGGCGTCATACGGCAACTTCTGCTCCGCCGGCGCAGCGCCCTCGGCAGCTTCCGCTCTGGCTGCGGCGGCAGCGCCGACCGCGATCCCGTCTTCCGCGACGCCCTTGAGCGGGTCGTCCGTGAATTCCCCGATGTCGATGGTGTCCCGCAGATAGGGGAACAGGCCGTCCTCCAGCAGATAGTCGATGCGGGAGGGGTCGAGGGGCAGGACGATCAGCAGCTGGTCGTCGGCGTTGACGGCATACCCGGAGTACAGGCCGTCCTGGGACAGGATGGCGTCGGAGTCCACCGGGATGAGGGAGTGGTTCAGGACCGTCTCGGAGGAGACGCTGGGCGCGGACTCCTGGATGAGCCGCTGGATGGCCTTCACCGGGCGCGCCTTGAAGGAGAACGCGCTGGCCACGAAGGACTTGAAGGCGGTGTAGAGTTCCGGCTGGCAGGTCAGGACCAGGATGTCATCGTTCTCGATGGCATCGGCAAGGGCCGCGATGAACTCCTTCTCGGAACCGTAGTTCTCGAACCGGACATCGCCGGCGAACACGGAATTGAAGTCGCTCTCAATGGCTTTCTGGGCTTCTGCCATGCCAACGGAGATCTCGTTGCCAAGGCACATGAGTTTGATATCCATTTATGTGACCGCCTTTCAGGAAATCGTCGGGATCCATTTGTCGGCATCCGCGTAGGGGTTGGTCTTGCCGGCGGCGTCATAGTACGCCTGTGGGAACCGGGGCGATTTATTTGTTTTCACAAGGGTCTTGTCGACGCCCTTCGACTCGTCGGCCCGCAGGAGGCGTCCGACGACGACCAGCCGCGCGTGTTCGAAATCATCGGTGCTCGTGGAGAGCGTCAGCAGCTTGTCGGTGGACGCGATGTCCACGCCGGTGTCATAGAGCCGGCGCTCGTTCAGCTGGTCGATATACCCCGCGAAGGACTCGACGGTGCCGAGGTTCGGGACGGTGTAGTCGAAGACATAGCCGTTGTCCTGCTCGGGCGCGGCGTTCGTGACGAACACGGCGTACACCTTGAACGTGTAGTCCTCATACAGCGTGCTGTATTGGATGACCGGGTGCTTCAGGAAATAGTTCTTGTCCCGGTAGGACTCGAGCGCGGAGAACATGAGCGGCTCTTTGGAGGACGCCTGTCCGTAGACGACCGTGTTGAGATCCAGTTCGGCGGCGTCGTTTTTGGTGCTCAGGAAAGGCGTGCCCAGCGTGCTGGCGGCCGTCTTGAAGTTGTGGTTCTGATAGAACGTGTCGTTGTCGGTCTGGACGACCGGATAATCCAGGGTGGTGCCGGGGATGGCGATCCATCCGGAGAGATCCTGGTTCTGGGCGTACAGGTCGCCGAACTTCGCCTGCATGTCAGCCGGGAACGCGATGTCCGGATATTTCTTCTGGACGGCCTTCATATCCTTGACGGACTCGCCCTCCTGGAGGAGGGTGGCGGCCTGTGTGAACTGACGGGCGTTCATCTTTTCCTGGACCAGGCGATAGCCCAGAAGCGCCAGACACGCCACGATGGCCAGAGCGGCCAGGGTGACGACGATGTTGCGCAGGACTTTCAGCGCGCCGCCGGACGCCTTCGGTTCCTCATAGGTGGCGTCGAATTCGGCGTTGCGGGCGTTCTCGTCAAAGTCCGCGACGGCTGCGGCGGCCGCGGCCGGAGCCGCTTCCGCTTTGCCCTCGAGCGCTTCTTCCAGGGAAACGTTCTTCGCCGGGTCTTCCCAGGCGTGTTTTGCCTCTTTGGCGGCGGCTTTGGCTTCCGCCTTCTCCGCCTTGGCGGCCAGTCGGGCTTCTTCGGCGGCCAGTTTCTCGGCCTCTCTGGCCTCTTTGGCAGCCTGCTTCTCCGCCTTCTTCCGCGCTTTGCGCTCGGCGCGGGTCAGCGGGGCCTCTTCGGCAGGCGCTTCCTCGACAGGCGGGAGTTCCTCGGCGGGCTCTTCCGGGACGTCAGGCTCGGGAACGATCTCCGTCTCCTCGACCGCCGGTTCCTCGACCGGGGCGGGGGTCCTGGTAAAGTACCGGAGCTCTTCTGCGGCATCTTCCGCACTTTCTTCCGCGGCAGTTTCTTCCGCGGCGGGCGCTTCGGGGAGTTCGACCTCGGGAAGTTCCGCTTCGACGGCCTCGACCACAGGGGCTTCGACCTCGGGGACTTCCGCTTCGACGGTCTCGACCACAGGAGCTTCGACCTCGGGGACGTCGACCTCGGTGATCTCGACATCAGGCTCTTCCTCCGGAAGCACCGGCAGGACGGTCTCGTCGACCTCGTGGAGGGCGAACCCTCTGCGCTTCGGCTTCGCGGCTTCCGCCTGCTTTGCCTTGCTGCGGGGCAGGAAATAGCCGCCGGCAGCGGGCGCTTCGCC
>JAGACE010000104.1 GCA_017614275.1 Clostridia bacterium
ACGTCGTTGGTGTAGACGGACATGATGTCGCCGTGCGTATGCGTGTCGAAATATTTGATGGGCAGAGACTCCATCTTGTGGAAGAGGTCCACCCTCAGTCTCCGGAGCGAGCCCTGCGAGACGTTGATCATCAGGCGATTGTACAGCCAGGAGGCGAACACGCCGATGAGCAGGACGCCCGACACTTTGATGATCGCTTCGGCCAGCGGGCCGTAGTCCGGCACCGCCTGCTGTGTCAGGGGGATGATGTAGTCGTCCACCAGCGTCCTCATGAAGAGGGTGCCGACGATGGTGGCCGCGCTGGACAGGATGATGCAGATGACCACGATCACGAAGTACCACTTGTAACCGGCCATCATGTAGTTCCAGACCCGCTTGAACAGCTTGCCCGGTTCTTTGACCTCGGAGCCGCCCCGCATGAAGGGCATCTTGGGCGGTTTGTCGCCCCGACCGACGGTCCTGCGTTTTTCTTCTGCCACGGGAACGCCTCCTTTCTTACTGAGGTTCGTCGAAGTCTCCGCCACCGTTCGTCTGGGTGTTGTAGATCTCCTGATAGATCGCGTTGGAAGCCAGCAGGTTCTCGTGGGTGTCGAAGGCGTCGATGCCGCCGTCCTCCATGACGATGACGCGGTCTGCCTCCTGCACGGAACGGATCCGCTGGGAAATGATGAGTTTGGTGGTGTCCGGGATGTCCTCGCGGAAGCTCTTCCGGATGCGCGCTTCCGTGGCCGTATCCACGGCGCTGGTGGAGTCGTCCAGAATCAGGATCTTCGGATCCTTCAGCAGAGCCCGGGCGATGCACAGGCGCTGTTTCTGACCGCCGGAGACGTTGGTGCCGCCCTGTTCGATCTTCGTCAGATACCCTTCCGGGAACTCCTGCACGAACTCGTCGGCGCAGGCGATCTGACAGGCGCGGATGCACTCCTCCTCCGAGGCGTCTTCCTTGCCCCAGCGGAGGTTGTCCAGGATGGTGCCGGAGAACAGTTCATTCTTCTGCAGGACCACGGACACCTTGTCCCGCAGCGTCTGCAGATCGTAGTCTTTGACATTGTGGCCGCCGACATAGACGGCGCCCTCGTCGACGTCGTAGAGCCGGCTGATCAGGCTGACCAGCGTGGACTTGCCGCAGCCGGTGGCGCCGATGATGCCGATGGTCTCTCCGGACCGGATCGTCAGATCGATGTCGTGGAGGTTCTCATCGCCCTCCCCGTCTTTTTTGTAGGTGAAATGGACGTTCTCGAAGCGGATGCTGCCGTCCGGGACCTCGGTCAGAGGCTGTTCGGGGTCCACGATGTCCGGCGTCTCCGTCAGGACTTCCCCGATGCGCTCCGCGGAGGCGAGGCTCATGGTCAGCATGACGAAGATCATGCCCAGCATCATCATGGACATCAGCGTGCTCATGACGTAACTGAACAGAGAGATGAGGTTGCCGGTGGTCATGGTGCCCTCGACGATGAAGTGGGCGCCGAACCAGCCGATGCCGGTCATGACGGCGTAGATGGCGAGCATCATGCCGGGCATCATCATGACGAGGCGTTTCTCCGCCCGTACGAACAGGTTATACAGGTTGAAAGCGGCCTGTGTGAACTTCTCGTCCTCATGGTCTTCCCGGACGAAGGCCTTGACGACGCGGATGGCGGAGACGTTCTCCTGCACGCTCGCGTTCAGGTCGTCGTACCGTTTGAAGACCTCCTTGAAGATCTTCATGACATTGAGGCCGACGACGATCATGACCAGGCCCACGATGAGCAGGACCCCCAGGAACAGCAGGGAGATCCGCGCGTTGATGACGATGCACATCACCAGCGAGAAGACCAGCATCAGCGGCGCGCGCACCGCGATGCGGAGCACCATCTGGAACGCGTTCTGCACGTTGGTGACGTCCGTGGTCATGCGGGTGACGAGGCCGGCGGTACTGAAGCGGTCGATGTTGGAGAAGGAGAAGGTCTGGATGTTCCCGTACATCGCCTTTCGCAGGTTCTGCGCGAAGCCCGTGGACGCGGACGCGGCGAACCAGCCCGCCAGTACGCCGAAGAGCAGGCTCAAAGCCGCCATGCCCAGCATGGCGACCCCGTATTTCAGGATGTTGTGCATGTTCCCTTCCGAGATGCCCCGGTCCACGATCAGAGCTGTGACATACGGGATGAGCACCTCCATCACCACTTCCAGCGCCGTGAACAGGGGCGTCAGAAGCGTGACCGCTTTGTACTGCTTCACTTCCCGAAGCAGCGGGGAGAAAGTCATAGGACGTTCGCTCCTTTTCAAAAATGCCGGCTTCTGGTCAAAGCCGGCTGCGGATGATTACAGTTTTTTCTCCGCGATGAAATACCGCGGGCGATGTTTCGTCTCCAGGTAGATCTTTCCGACATAGTCTCCGACGACGCCGAGGGAAGTCAGGACGAAGCCCCCGACGGTCCAGACGGTGGACAGGATGACCGGGCCGTCCTCTTCCCATCCGGTCTTCTGATACTTCCGGAAGGAGAACGGCAGGGAGGCCAGGCCACCCAGAGTGGTCAGGCCGCCGAGCCCGAGGATGAGCTGGATGGGACGGTCGGACAGAGACGTGATGCCGTCCAGCGCGAAGGCCAGCATCTTTTTCAGAGGATATTTGCTCTCCCCGGCGAAGCGTTCGCCGCGGGCGTATTCGACCGTGGCGGTCTCAAAGCCCAGCATGGGCACGATGCCCCGGAGGAACAGGTTGACTTCCTTGAATTCCGAGAGCGCTTCCAGCGCGCGTTTGCTCATGAGCCGGTAGTCGGCGTGGTTGAAGACCACTTCCGCGCCCATCGCCTCCATCAGCTTGTAGAAGCCTTCGGCCGTGAACTTTTTGAAGAACGTGTCGGTGTCCCGGGCGGAGCGCACTCCGTAGACGATGTCGCTGCCCTGCAGGTAAGCGTCCACCATGCTGTCGATGGCGTTGATGTCGTCCTGCAAGTCCGCGTCCATGG
>JAGACE010000105.1 GCA_017614275.1 Clostridia bacterium
GACCAGCTTGCCGTCCTTGTACAGGCCCCAGGTGCCGTCGACCTTGGTGACTTCGGTGCCCTTCAGCTCATACTCCTTCTGGCTCTTCAGGACGCCCTGGATGGCCTCCTTCAGCTTGTCGAGGTACGAGGTGAAGTCGATTTCCTTGAGCTCGTTCACCTTTTCCGTGATGGCGTTCAGGGACGCCGGCCGTTTCGGCAGTTCGAAATTGATGACGTTCTCCTTCACGTCGTTCACAACGGACTGCAGCTTGGTGATGGTGGAAGAGTCCGCCACAGGTTTTTTGCTGGCGATGAGCTCTTCGGCCTGCGCGACCAGTTCTCCGGCCTCCGCCGTCTGGCTCGTGATGCGATCGACCTGCTCGGTGAACAGCTTGACGGCGTCCGCCATCTCATCCGGCATGGATTTGCACCCTGCCATAAGTGCCACACACAGCACAGCCGCCAACACCGCGGCGATGTATCTTCTCATACGTTTTCTCCTCCTAAACGTCCGCTCCGTCCGGAGCGTCATTTTATTTTCCTATTTATTTTACAACAAACCGAGGCCTCTCTCAAGAACAGGTTCCAGACGCTGGACCAGTTCCTTTCCGAGAGCCATCCCCTTGGCCAGTTCCGCTTTCCAGTTGTTCGGCCGCCGATGGTCCATGATGAACCGGGTGTCCAGGATCTTCTCCATGCAGGCGTCGAACTCCTCCTTCAGGATATCCACGTCTGTCAGGCCGTACTCCATGTTGCACATCGCCACCGTGGCGGCCCAGTCCGGGCGCTTCAGCTCTTTCCCGGAGAACTGCTTGTACAGCTTGTGGTGCTGCAGGTAGTAGCGCATGCGCAGCGTGGGCACGTTGATGACCTGTTTGTACAGGTCGTTGACATAAAAAACAATGTAATACATGAAGGCGTATTCCACGGCGAAATAGCCGGCCAGGCCTGTCAGCTCGTCGTCCAGCTCGCTGATCTCCTCTTCTACCGTGTCCATGACGCGGTCGTGGTAGAACATGAGGATATCTTCTTTTTTTGGAAAATAGTAAGTCAGGTTGCCGGTCCCGATGTCGCAGGCCGCGGCGATGTCCCGCATACTTACATTTTCGTAGCCCTTCTCGTTCCAGAGCCGCACGGACTCCAGAAAGATCTTTTCGCGTAAGTTCTTTGTCATAATGCACTAATTTTAGCACAGATTTTCTACATGCGCAATTTGGACATGTCCAGTTTTTCTTATTGACAAAAGATTAACCATATAATACGATAAAGTTGGACATGTACTAAAATTGTACGATTGTTCGTTTTGGGAAAAATCGATTTTTTATGTCAATGGAAGGAGAGTTTTTATGCCGGATAAAGACAATATGCCTTGGGGTATTGCGAAAACCGGGTGGGCCAAGTATGCGACCCACATGTCAAGAATCGGCGGCCTGTTCTTAGGCCCGATCGGCGAAAACAGTAATTTCACCAAAATGTTCAAACTCCTCGTTCCGGAGGAGGAAGCCCTGCTCGGGCTCCACGTCAAAAACAAACCCACTTCCGTAGAAGAGATCGCCAAATCCGCGGGCATCTCCGTGGAAGAAGCAGCCCCTATGCTGCGGCATATGGGTCAGAAGGGCCTCCTGTTCGAGCACGTCACCAAAGACGGGAAACTGTTCTACCACGTTCCCCCGTTCATCCCCGGCTTCTACGAGTACGTCATGACGGACCCGGATACCATCAAGAATCCGGAAGTCGCCCAGCTGTTCCGCAACGCGCTGGACCGGGAGCTCGGCCCCCTGCTTCGGTTTGCGGACGTCCAGGGCGGCGGCCTGATGAAGGTCACCCCCATCATGAATGAGATCAACGCGGAGCAGAAGATCCTCCAGTACGAGGACATCCTGACGTTCATCGAGAACTCCGAGCGGTATTCCGTGGCGGACTGCGCCTGCCGCACCGCCGGCCGGCTGACCAACGTCGGCTGCGACCATCCTTACAAGGATACCTGCATGCAGTTCGATGAGACGGCCGACTACTATGTCCGCACCGGACGCGGACATTATCTGACCAAAGAGGAAGCCATCGCCAAACTGAAGGAAGTCGAAGAGGCGGGCCTGGTCCACTGCGCATTCCAGGTCGAAGGCCAGGACTACACCACCTTCATCTGCAACTGCTGCGGATGCTCCTGCGCGGGCCTGCGCCAGATCAACCGTCTGGACGCGAACCCCATGTCCCACTCGAACTTCCGCGCGCAAATCGACGAGGACAACTGCGTCGCCTGCGGCGAGTGCGTCAAGATCTGCCCGGTCAACGCCATCACGCTCGGCACGAATCTTCTGTCGAAGACCGACGCGGAGCAGCAGCCCTACTGGAAGACCGCGAAAAACCATAAGATGAACAAGGAAGATCTCCACGAGAACTTCATCAACGAGCGTCACATGGTCGCGAAAGACGGTACGGCACCCTGCATCGTCGCCTGCCCGTCCCACGTGGCCGTCCAGGGTTACATCCAGAAGGCCGCCGAAGGCAAGTTCATGGAAGCCCTCGAGCTCATCAAGAAAGACAACCCGCTGCCCGCGGTCTGCGGCAAGATCTGCCCGCACCCCTGCGAGTCCGCGTGTACCAGAAATACCCTTGACCAGTCCCTGGCGATCGACGCCATCAAGATGTTCATCGCCGAAAAAGAGAACGACGCCGAACAGCGCTTCATCCCGCAGATCAAGGACGAGTATGACGAGAAAGTCGCCATCATCGGCGCCGGC
>JAGACE010000106.1 GCA_017614275.1 Clostridia bacterium
AAGGCGATGCGGGCCATGTAGCCCGAGTCCTCCAGGACCGACAGGAAGAAGAACAGCAGGACGATGATCGGCAGGAAGCTGACCACGGCGCCGACGCCGTTGAAGATACCGTCGACGACGAGGGACTGGACGACCGGAGACACGCTGCCCGCCTGCATGGCGCGGGACGTGAGTTCCGCCAGTTTGTCGATGCCCAGCTGCAGCAGATCCTGCAGCCAGGGGCCGATGACGTTGAAGGTCAGGAAGAAGACGAGGGCCATTACCAGGGCGAAGACCGGCAAAGCAGTCCAGCGGCCGGTCAGGACGGAGTCCAGTTTCCGGCTGCGCAGGTGTTCGCGGCTCTCCTTCGGCTTCACGACGGAGACTCTGGCCACCTTCCGGATGAACTCGAACCGCATGTCCGCGATGGCCGCGGCCCGGTCGAGCCCCCGCTCCTGCTCCATCTGCAGGATGATGTGCTCGATGGTCTCCTTCTCGTTCCGGTCGAGTTCGAGGGCCTCTTCCACGAGGGCGTCCCCCTCGATGAGCTTATGGGCGGCGAAGCGCAGCGGAAGGTCCGCCGCTTTCGCGTGGTCTTCGATGAGGTGCATGATGGCGTGCAGGCAGCGATGCACCGCGCCGCCGTGATCGTTCTCGTCGCAGAAGTCCCGCCGGGGCGGACGCTCCTGATACCGGGCGATATGGATGGCGTGGTCCACGAGCTCGTCCACGCCCTCTCCGGTCAGCGCGTTGACCGGGACGACCGGGACCCCGAGGGCCTCTTCCAGCTCATTGACATGGACGGCGCCGCCGTTGTCCACGACTTCATCGAGGAAGTTCAGCGCCACGACCATGGGCGTATCGAGTTCCAGCAGCTGCATCGTCAGATACAGATTCCGTTCGATGTTCGTGCAGTCCACGATGTCGATGATGCACTTCGGCTTCTCCTCCAGGATGAACTGGCGGGAGACGACCTCCTCGCTGGTGTAGGGCGACATGGAGTAGATGCCCGGCAGGTCTGTGACCAGAGTGTTCGAATGCTTTTTGATCTTCCCGTCCTTCCGGTCCACGGTGACGCCGGGGAAATTGCCGACGTGCTGGTTCGCGCCGGTCAGCTGGTTGAACAGACTGGTCTTTCCGCAGTTCTGGTTGCCGGCCAGAGCAAAGGTCAGGACCTCGTCCTCCGGCAGCGGCTGTTCGGTGGCCTTGTCGTGGTACTTGCCGCCCTCGCCGTAGCCGGGGTGCTGCATATGGGCTTCGCGGGGCTTTTCGACGGGCGTCCAGTGTTCGCCGACCGGAGGCGCTTCTTCCTCGTCGTCACAGAGGGCCACGCCGATGTTCGCCGCGTCTTCCAGACGCAGCGTCAGTTCATAGCTGTGGATCCGCAGCTCCATGGGGTCCCCCATGGGAGCGTACTGGACCATCTGTACGCGGGCGCCGGGGATGACACCCATGTCGAGGATGTGCTGGCGCAGCGCTCCGCTGCCTCCCACGGACGTGATGACCGCGGTCTTTCCAACGTCTAACTGGTTCAGAGTCATAGTGTCTGTTACCTGCCGCTAACTAAATTCCCGTCCATTGTAGCACACGCGCTGTGGGTTTGCAATTCTCCGCTCCGCGGGAACAGAAAAACAGCCTGTCGAACGGACAGACTGTTTCGGGGTTATATCGTTTTTACCAGGCGTGCATGACCCCCAGCACGATGAGCAGTTCACCCAGCAGATAGGTCAGCATGACGGTGAAGTGTTTCTTGAAGATGACCGAGTCGTCCTTGTAGTACCGGACGAGGAACAGCGTGCAGTCGGAGAGGAAGAACAGCAGGGCGCCGATGTAGGCGACGAGCGTTGCCGCATTGTGGTTCGAGATGAGCTGCATCAGGGCGAACGTGTTCATGGTGGCGTTGGCCAGCAGGTACAGATACATGGGGCCCACCATGATCTTCGGCGTCGTGGGACTGACCGCGCGGATGACAGCGAAGGCCACGCCGTAATAGAGCAGAGCGATCGGGATGACGAGCCACCAGATCATGCCGGTGAACGAGATGTGCGCGGCATAGACGAGGATGAAGAAGATGTGCGCGGCGCCGAAACTGATGCCGCCGGCGGTGAACCAGCCGTGTCCCTTCGGGATGAGCAGCACATCGCCCAGCCAGCTCGTGATGAGCGCCAGGAGCAGGAAGGTGTTGATGCTCTCCCCCTTCGCGAACATCGCGAACACATAGAAGAGCGCGAGGAACACCAGCAGGAAGGGTTTGGTCTTCTTGCGGTTCTCCGCGTCGTCCAGCCAGCTGTGGTACAGGTGCACCGCGGAGAAGATGAGGAACAGCGCAAGACAAACATAACTCAGGATCGTCATATCGGGTTTCTTTCCTCCTGACCAAAGATATTGTTCGAACAAATTTAGTTTACCATTTCAAAAGCGCCCCAGTCAATACGAAGACGCTTTATTTTTTGTTCTTCAGGTCCAGCTGGGCCTTGTGCTTTTTCCCCACGCGCAGGTCGGAGCCGACGTCCGTGCCGCGCACGATGGTGGCGGAGCCGAACTTCTGATTGATCGCGTCCGCCGCCTTGTCCAGGTTGCGGGCCTTTTCCCGGTCCTGCCCGCCGAACAGGGAGAGCTGCGCTGTCTCCTCGTCGGTCAGTTCGGTCAGAGCGACCCCCAGCAGCCGCAGCGGGGTCTTCCCGTCCCACAGTTCCCGGAACAGCGCTTTGGACAGCTCGTAGACCTCGTTCGTGATGTCTGTGGGCTCGGTCAGGGTCTTCTGGTGAGAGGTGTCCTTGAACCGGTTCGAGCGGATCTGGACGGTCACGCAGGAGGCTTTGACGCCGTCCCGCCGCATGCGGGCGGTCACGCTCTCGGAGAGGGCGAGCAGGATGGCGTTGGCCTGTTCGGCCGTGGTCACGTCCTCTTCCAGCGTCACCGAGTTGCTGTAGCCCTTGACGTCTTCCCGCTCCGCGGTCACAGGAGACGGATCGATCCCGTTGGCGTAGTTCCAGATGTGCTGCCCGAGTTTGTTCCCCACCAGCCGCTGTATGTAGGTCACATCGCTGCGGGCCAGGTCTCCGATGGTGCGGATGCGGACCTCCTCCAGTTTGCGGGCCGTGGCGCTCCCCACCGTGAACAGATCGCCCACCGGTAGGGGCCACATCTTCTCCTCCATCTCGGAACGGAACAGCGTGTGGACCTTGTCCGGCTTCTCAAAGTCGCTGGCCATCTTCGCGAGGATCTTGCAGTCCGCGATGCCGACGTTCACCGTAAAGCCCAGTTCGTCCCGGATGCGGTCCTTGATCTCATGG
This sequence comes from Clostridia bacterium, assembly GCA_017614275.1. Lineage (GTDB taxonomy): Bacteria > Bacillota > Clostridia > Oscillospirales > Acutalibacteraceae > RUG420. The sequence continues at coordinate 3,276 of JAGACE010000106.1, forward strand.
GCCAGGGCGATGGGATCCGGGTACACCCGGCTCGTCCCGGTGAAATCCGCGAAGCACTCGTCGATGGAATACTTTTCCACGACCGGCGCGTACGAGCGCACCAGGTCCATAAAGGCGTTCGAGTTCTCCACATACAGATGGAAATCGGACCGCGCGAGGACCAGATCCGGGCACTTGCGCAGGGCCTCCGACACCGGCTCTCCGGTCCGGATGCCGTACTTCTTCGCAGGGATGGACTTCGCCAGGATGACCCCGGTCCGCTTGTCCCGGGCGCCCCCGATGGCCGAGGGGATGTCCCGCAGGTCCGGCTCTCCGTTTCTGACGCGCCGGGCCGCCTCCCAGGACAGGAAGGCGCTGTTGACGTCGATGTGGAAAATGAGACGTTCTCCGGCCATGGGCTCCCCTCCTTTCTGTCCGTAGTGTAGCATGCGCAGGTGGTTTCCGCAACTGCTTCGAAGGTCGGAAAAAACGATTGACTAGTTGCTATATTTATGAGAACATTAAATGGGAAATCGTTAATAGATTGTCAACTGATTTCATTTGTCATCTTTATCTGCCCAAAGAATCCTACCAAAGGAAGGAGAAGTGGTTGAGCATGATTTACACCACAGAAGTCCAGAACATGTGCCCCGTCGCCAAAGGCGCGAAGCACGATCCTGCCCCCATCCCCGAAGAGGGAAAATGGGTCAGCGCGAAACAGATCGGCGATATCTCCGGTTTCACGCACGGCATCGGCTGGTGCGCCCCGCAGCAGGGCTGCTGCAAGCTGACACGGACCGTGAAGGAAGGCATCATCGAAGAGGCGCTCATCGAGACCCTTGGCTGCTCCGGCATGACCCACTCTGCCGCCATGGCCGCGGAGATCCTGCAAGGCAAGACCATCCTGGAAGCCCTGAACACCGACCTCGTCTGCGACGCCATCAACGTGGCCATGCGCGAGCTGTTCCTGCAGATCGTATACGGCCGCACGCAGTCCGCGTTCTCGGATGACGGCCTGTCCATCGGCGCCGGCCTCGAAGACCTCGGAAAAGGCCTCCGCTCCCAGGTCGGTACCATGTACGGCACCAAGGAAAAAGGCCCCCGCTACCTCGAGATGGCGGAAGGCTACGTCACCGACCTCGCCCTCGACAAGAACAACGAGATCATCGGATATAAGTTCGTCAACCTCGGTGTCATGACCGACCTCATCAAAAAGGGCGACGATCCGAACACCGCGTGGGAAAAAGCTTCCGGCCAGTACGGCCGCGTCCAGGACGCCGTGAAGCTCATCGACCCGAGAAAGGAGTGATCAGATCATGGCACTGTTTGAAAACTATGAGAGACGGATCGATCAGATCACCGCAGTCCTGAACCAGTACGGGATCAAGGACATCGAAGAGGCAGAGAAGATCACGAAGGACGCCGGTCTGAACGTGTACGACATGGTCAAAGGCATCCAGCCCATCTGCTTTGAGAACGCCTGCTGGGCCTACACTGTGGGCGCAGCCATCGCCATCAAGAAAGACTGCAGAAAAGCGGCGGAC
>JAGACE010000107.1 GCA_017614275.1 Clostridia bacterium
CGTCGTCGTGAATCTGAGGCCGACGGCGGCGGCGATGTCGCCCGCAAAGACCTCCTCCAGATCCATCCGCTTGTTGGCATGCATCTGAAGCACGCGGCCAAGGCGCTCTTTCTTGCCCTTGGTGGAGTTCAGGATGTAGGAGCCTGCCGGAAGATGGCCGGAATAGACGCGGAAATAAGCCAGTTTCCCGACGAAGGGATCGGTCATGATCTTGAATGCCAGCGCGGAGAAGGGGCCTTCGTCCGTCGACAGCCTCACGACTTCATTTCCATCAAGGTCCACACCTTCCACCGGCGGGATGTCCAGCGGGGACGGCATGTACTCGATGACGGCGTCCAGAAGTTTCTGGACTGCCTTGTTGCGGTACGCAGATCCGCAGAGGACCGGCACTGCCCTGCACTCGCAGGTAGCTTTTCGAAGGACGGCCTTCATGTCTTTCTCGTCCGGGATCTCCCCTTCGAGATACATCATGGTCAGGTCGTCGTCCAGCTCGCAGATCTTCTCGATCATCTCGTCGCGGCAGTCCTGGGCTTCCGCCTGAAGGCCGGCCGGGACGTCCGTCACCTGGACGTCGTCTCCCTTTTCATCGGTATAGAAATACGCCTTCATTTCAAAGAGGTCGATGACGCCTTTGAAATCGGCTTCCTTGCCGATGGGGATCTGTAACATGATCGCGTTCTTCCGGAGGCGGTTCCGGATCTGGGAGACCGCACCGTAGTAGTTCGCGCCCATGATGTCCATCTTGTTGATGAACGCAATGCGGGGAACATGGTAAGTGTCCGCCTGGCGCCAGACATTTTCGGACTGCGGCTCCACGCCGCCCTTCGCGCAGAAGACGCCGATCGCGCCGTCCAGAACGCGGAGAGACCGCTCCACCTCGACCGTGAAATCCACGTGGCCGGGGGTGTCGATGATGTTGATGCGGTGCTCCAAAGCGCCTTCGAGCGGCTTCGCTTCCTTTTCGAGGGTCCAGTGACAGGTCGTCGCGGCTGAGGTGATCGTGATGCCGCGCTCCTGCTCTTCGACCATCCAGTCCATCGTCGCGGTGCCCTCATGGGTGTCGCCCATCTTGTAATTGATGCCGGTGTAATAGAGGATCCTTTCCGTCAGGGTCGTCTTGCCGGCATCGATATGCGCCATGATACCGATGTTCCTTGTTCTCTCGAGCGGATATTGTCTGGTTCCCATGGGTTTCCCCCTTTCGCGGCACTCATGCCGCGCATGACAAATGGTACAGGTCCTCGCGAAGGAAATGCGGCCGGACCAATGAGCCGGATCCGAAAAAGGATCCTGTCAGCACTTCCTTACAATGAATGACCCGCGGGTGCCGCGCATATTGCGCAGTCCCGCGGATCATTTCTACAGAATAACGATCAGAACCTGTAGTGTGCGAACGCCTTGTTCGCGTCGGCCATTCTGTGCATTTCCTCTTTACGCTTCACAGCGCCGCCAGTCGAGTTCATGGCATCCATGATCTCGCCCGCAAGCTTGTCGACCATGGTCTTCTCGCCGCGGTTCCTGGAGAAAGAGGTGAGCCAGCGAAGGCCCAGAGTCTGACGGCGTTCCGGCTTGACTTCCATCGGGACCTGATAGGTCGCGCCGCCGACACGCTTCGCCTTGACTTCCAATACGGGCATGACGTTGTTCATCGCGGTCCTGAAGCATTCCAGCGCGGGTTTGCCGGTCTTCTCTTCGACCTTCTCAAATGCGCCGTAAACGATCTTCTGGGCTACGCCGCGCTTGCCGTCCAGCATGATGTTGTTGATCAGCTTTGTGACAACGACATCGTTGTAGACCGGATCAGCCAGCACTTCTCTTTTCTCGGTATGTCCTTTCCTAGGCACGTTGCTTCCCTCCTTAACTATTAAGGTTAGATCATCGGTACTCGCTCTCTCTTCGAAAGTGTTCGTGCGCACTGCCTTCTATACAACCATTGAGGAATGAAACGCACTGTTTGTACAAATGAAACTGGTTAGATGTTACTTCTTGACTTTCGGCCTCTTGGCGCCGTATTTGGAACGGCCCTGACGGCGGTTCGCGACGCCTGCGGTATCCAGCGTGCCGCGGATGATGTGGTAACGGGTACCAGGAAGATCCTTGACACGGCCGCCGCGGACGAGAACGACACTGTGCTCCTGAAGGTTGTGGCCTTCACCGGGGATGTAGCTCGTTACTTCGATGCCGTTAGAGAGACGGACACGGGCGATCTTACGAAGCGCGGAGTTCGGCTTCTTCGGAGTCGCGGTCTTGACAGCGGTACAGACGCCGCGCTTCTGCGGGGAAGCATCGGCGATGGCGCGCTTCTTCAGCGAGTTGAAGCCTCTCTGGAGAGCCGGCGCCGCAGACTTCTTCTGGGAAGTCTCTCTGCCCTTATGTACTAACTGGTTAAATGTAGGCATTCCATTTCCTCCTGTTTTATTCAGATCCCGCGATCTTCTGCCTTTCTGTCCGTGCCGGTTGTCGCATCGAACGGGCGTGAAGATACGGGCGCGCCAAAAGGCGCACTATGGGATTATAGCAAAACTTTGCCTGTTGTCAAGGATTTTTTAACAGGATGATCTCATCTTCCGACCCGGCTCCGAGAAGGGACGGCGAAGCGGTCTCCGTGATGCCTCTGGCCTCTCTGATCTCCTGTTCTACCGCGGCGCTCGTGCGCGCGCCGTTCAGGATGTTGGCAATGGCAAGCACGGTAAAAATGATGAGGGTAAGGATGATCTCGAATACAAATCTGAAGTTTCTTTTTTTCATGTCGATGCCTGCCTTTCAGGTCCTGAGGGTGTGAGGGTCTTATCTTCTCTTCTATTTAATAAATGGCTTTCTCGTGGATGAGTATGAGGACGGCTGCCACGGCATTTCCCAGAAGGAGCGCCAGGATGTGGCCGAGCCGGAAAGCTCCGCCCGCCGCCGTGGAGTAACGCCAGACTTCCATGACAAATTCGAAGACGAGCGCGATCATGAGCGCCTGTCCGAACATCTTGAGGGTCCCCTTGAGCCAGTAGGCCAGCGCAAAGACCAGCGAGAACGCGAGAAGGAAATCGCAGGTGTATTTCGTGAGCACCACGAACAGCGATTCCGAAATGATCTCCCGTCCGAACATCGTGGCCTTGTCCGGCCCGTACAGGCCGAACACCAGGCGTGTCAGGAACTGCTCCGAATTCAGCAGCATGTAAAACACCGCGCCCAGCGCCAGGGGGATCAGGATCCCTGCCCACCAGAACGATTCCTGCTTGACATTGACTTTTGCGATACTCATGGCCGGCCTCCCTCACTCATGTCGGTCTCCAGATTGCCGATGGCGAATTCCAGACAGCGTGTGATGATCTCGTTCCGGTTGTAGCCTGTCTCCTCTGCTACCCGGTCGATCTCCTGGATCATGGAGTCGGGAAGACGTGCGGAAATGACAGAGGTCGTCCCCTGGAATTTCCGTTTTTTGATGATGAGTTTACGCTCCGCCATCCCGAACCTTCTCTACACTGCTCTCCTGCCCCGCCAATGACAGAATCTGACGTCTGAAGTGTATTACGATTGTATACCTTTGTAATACAGAAAGTCAACAGGAAAATGAGTGATTTTTGAAGATTTTTTCAAGTTTTTTCGGGGGGTTCCTAGGATTGTCTGATTATGGGTTTAACGAATAGATAAACCGCCGGAAACAACATCTAAAAAACCCTGCAGCCGGGGCATTTCCACGGTGCAGGGCTTTTGGGTATTTTCAGTTTATGGCAGACGTATATTTTCAGATCTGGTGACGGACGACCTTGTATTCGTCGCCGTCCAGGTAGAAGGGGCAGTCCTTCCGGGCGGTGTCCCCTTCGTAAAGGCGCGCGTAGTCGTCTTCGTCCATGTCGACGGAGCAATACCAGGCGTCGTCGTCTTCGTCGTATTCGAGATAAGCGCAGGTATC
>JAGACE010000108.1 GCA_017614275.1 Clostridia bacterium
AAAAAGCGCCTTGCCATCCCGGTGAAATTCCGCGCGCCTCTTTCCGAAGGTTTTGTCGTCTGCAAGGCCCCGGACCACTGTCTTTACATTTATTCCAAAGAAGAGTGGGAACCGGTCGCCGCACAGATCCAGTCTCTGCCGGGCACGGAGGAGTTCCGCCGCTTCAAGCGGGAGTTCTTCCGGAATGCCGAACTGGCGGACCTAGACAGTCAGGGACGGTTCACCGTGAAGTCGACGATGCTCGACTACGCCGACATCACTTCCGAAGTGGTCATCATCGGTTCCGGCAACAAGCTGGAAGTCTGGAACGCCGACTCTGACACGAAAGAGAGCAAGCGGACGCTGTCAGCCGACGAACTCGGTGTCGAGGTCGTCTTCTGATGAGCGGACAGGAGTTCTCTCATGTCCCGGTCCTGCTGCAGGAAACACTCGATTCACTGCAGATCCGCCCGGACGGCATCTATGTGGATGCCACCGCCGGCGGCGCCGGACATTCGTCGAAGATCCTGGAGCAGCTTTCGGAGTCGGGGAGACTCCTCTGCATGGACCAGGACCCTGACGCCGTCCGGATCATACAGGAGCGCATCGGATCCGACCCCCGGGTCACGGTCCTCCACAACAATTTCTCACAGATCGCACAGGTGCTGTCAGACCTCGGGATCGACCGGGTGGACGGCATCCTTGCCGACCTCGGAGTCAGCTCCCATCAGTTAGACACACCGGAGCGGGGGTTTTCGTTCCATCACGACGCGCCGCTGGACATGCGGATGAGTCAGGAAGGGCCGACAGCCGCCGACCTCTGCAATACATTGCCCGAGGCGGAACTTCGAACCATTCTATATACGTATGGAGAAGAGAAGTTCGCGCCCCGGATCGCGTCCGCCATCGTGAAGGCCAGAGAGGAAGCGCCCATCCGAACGACGCTCCAGCTGGCCGACATCGTGCGCAAGGCCATGCCTCAGAAAGCGCGGCGGGCGAAGCACCCGGCCCGGAAGACCTTCCAGGCCCTGCGCATCGCCGTCAACGGGGAAATGGACGCGCTGAACGCGGCGATGGACCAGATGTTCGACGTCCTGAAGGACGGAGGCGTCCTCTCCATCATCACGTTCCACTCGCTGGAGGACCGGATGGTCAAACAGCGGTTCGCCAAGTACTGTGAGGGCTGTATCTGCCCGCCGGAGTTCCCGGTCTGCGTCTGCGGCCGGACCCCCAGCGCGGAGCTGCCCTTCAAATTCAAAACGGCCGGAGAGGCCGAACTGGAAATGAACCCGAGGAGCCGCAGCGCGAAACTGCGCTGTGTCAGAAAACTGAAAAGCAGATATCCCGATTGATTTACATACATACATTAGCAACGGGGAGGAGGTGAGTCGGATGGCTGCTGCAGGAAACGCGAAGGCGTATGATCTGAATGCATACCGTTCACAGCGGAACGCGGGGAAGACCGCGAACACGCGCGTGGTCCGCGGGACCGCGGTGCCGAAGACTCGCCCACGCCCCACCCCCAAAGCGCAGCCGGTCCACCGGCCGAAAGTCGTCCGCAAGACGCAGAAGCAGCTGCGCGAAGAGGCTCGGAGAAGCCGCGCGGTCGCGGTCCGGGTCCTGTCCATCGCTCTCGCATTTTTCCTGGTGCTCGGCGTACAGATCTACTGTCAGGTGCAGGTCGACGAGCTCGACCAGCAGCTGGACGCGCTCAACCGGGAGATCAGTGTCATCCAGAGCGACAATACTCGACGAAACATGGAACTGAACGCCAGCGTCTCGCTGGATAAAGTCGACGAATACGCCCGGAACGAACTGGGCATGGTCAAGATCTCCGACTATCAGGTCAACTACATCCGACTGTCGGATCAGGACGCCGTCGAAGTCAGCGGAGGGAAATCCCACGAGAAGACCCTCGGACAGAAACTGAAGATCCATCAAAACGAATAACGCACCCGCGAACTTGAGAGTTAGGAGACCCGTTCCTAACTCTCAAAGTCGTAAATCGGGACTGCGTCGGAGGCACGTCATATGGCAAGAAAGATGAAAAAAGTGTTGCGGGACCGGGCGCTCATCGCCATGATCCTGACCCTTGTGCTGGGCTTCGGCCTCGGCATTTTCGGCATGATCAACACCGGTCTCATCCACGGGGAAGAGAACCGCAGGATGGCCCAGTCGGAGCAGCTCTCCGACACGGTCGTCGCCGCCCGCCGCGGGACGATCTACGACAGCAACATGAACATCCTTGCCCAGAGCACCGACGCCTGGAAGATCTTCGTCAACCCCTCCGAAGTGCCGGATGACGAGACCGCCCGGAAGGCCGCGATCAGCCTGTCCTCCATCCTGGACGGCGACTCCGACGAGTACCTCGCGAGCCTGATGAACAAAAAGCGCACCTACATCGTGCTGAAGTCCAAAGTCGACTTCAACACGAAGAAGAAGATCGAAAAACTCCGCACGGAGAACAAGGGCTACAACCGGTTCATCGGCATCGAGGACGACGTCACCCGGTTCTATCCCTACGACAATTTCGCCTCCACGGTCATCGGCTTCACCGGTTCCGACGACAAGGGCATGGCGGGACTAGAATCCGCCTACAACACGAAACTGACCGGCCTCACCGGCCGGAACATCACGGCGCAGAACGCGAAACAGCGGCAGATCTCCTCCGATTTCGCCACCTACTACGCCGCGCAGGAGGGCGTCAGCCTCCAGCTGACCATCGACGACGCCATCCAGTACTATCTGGACTCGGCCCTGTCGAA
>JAGACE010000109.1 GCA_017614275.1 Clostridia bacterium
ACGGACCACAAGGTGGTCATCGAGTTCCTGGGACCCGTCGGCGGCCCGGAGGCGCAGACCGACAACCTCAACAACCGTTCCATTTTCATGAAGGTGACCTACGGCGATGTGTCCGTCCTGATCACCGGAGACGGCGAGTATGCCGAGGAGATGGACGTCATCGAGTGGCTGGACTCGGAGGAGGGGAAAGCCTCCGGCGTCACGGGGCAGGCCACCATCCTGGTAGCGGGCCACCACGGCAGCTATTCGTCCAGCTCGCGCCGCTTCCTGGCCGTCGTCCAGCCGAAGTACGGCATCATCAGCTGCGCGAAGGACAACGAGTTCGGCCACCCGCACGACTCCGTCCTGCAGAACTACAAGGATGTCAACGCCCGGGTCTACCGGACCGATGAACTCGGCACTATCGTCATCGGCACCGACGGCAAAACACTCGTCAACTGAACACAAAAAAGCTCCATCCGAGGATGGAGCTTTTTATTATGATTTCGCGATTTTTCGTTGAAATAGTTCGCAGCGAGGCGAAGCTTTTTCCGAAAAAGAGCCAAACCTATTAATTTGACCTTACAGTTTCTTCGCCAGCTCTTTCGCTTCTGCCAGGACTTCGGCGAATTTCTTCAGGGCGGCTTCCACCGGTTCCGGGGTGGAGAGATCCACGCCGGCGATCTTCAGCTCGTCCAGCGGGTCCATGCTGCCGCCGAGGGTCAGGAACGTCCGGTAGCGGCGCAGGGCGGAGTCCGGATCGGCCATGGCTGTCTCCGTGCCGACGGTCTTCGCCTCGGCCAGGATGGCTTCGGACAGGGCGACGGCGGCGGAGTAGCTGGTGGCGTATTTGTAGACGTAGAACAGGCGGTAGAAGTGGGGGATGCGGGACCACTCCAGAGCCACTTCCTCGTCGAGGACGAGTCCCTCGCCGAAGTAGTCGGCGATCAGCCCTTCGTACAGCGCGTTCAGCGCGGCCGGCGTCAGGGGCTCGCCCTGTTCCGCCATGGCGTGGGCGCATTTCTCGAATTCCGCGAACATGGTCTGGCGGTACACGGTGCCCTTGAAGTTCTCCAGCTGCTGGTTGAGCAGGGACAGGCGCTCCTTCGGGTCCTCCGTGTGCTCCAGCAGGTAGTGGATGAGGAGGTTCTCGTTGACCGTGGAGGCCACCTCCGCCACGAAGATCGTGTAGTCCGCGTAGTGGGGCGGCTGGGTCAGGTTCGAGTTCCGGGAGTGCATGGAGTGGCCCATCTCATGGATGATGGTGGACACCTCGTTCAGGTTCCCGGTGTAGTTGCAGAGGATGTAGGGGTTCGACCGGTAGGTGCCGGAGGAAAACGCGCCGGAACTCTTTCCCTTGTTGGGGTAGACGTCGATCCAGCGGTCCCGGAAGGCGCCTTCGACCGTTTCGACATAGTCGGGGCCCAGCGGGGCCAGAGCCTCCAGGATGACCGCCTGAGCGTCCTCATAGCTGTATTTGCGGTCGAGGTCTGCGACGAGCGGCGCGTAGACGTCGTAGTAGTGCAGCTCGGGCAGGCCCAGCAGGTTCTTGCGGAAGGCCACGTAGTCGTACATGACAGGCAGGTTGTTCCGCACGGCCTCGATGAGGCTGTCGTACACCGAGAGCGGCACGTTCTCGTGGGCCATGCTCATCTCCCGGGAGGAGCCGTACTGCCGGGCGCGGGCCTCCGCCACATGTCCCTTGACGGTGCCGCCGTAAGAGGCGGCGAACGTGTTGTTGTGCTCCCGGTAGCCCTTGTAGAAGCTGCGGAAGGCGTTCTCCCGGAGGACGCGGTCCTGCGACATCTGCAGATCGATGTAGCTCGCGCTGCTGACCTCGTGTTCCTTGCCTTCGGCGTCTGTGACCGGGTCGAAGACCAGGTCGGCGTCCATCAGATTATCCGCGATCTCCGCGGGGGCCGCGAACACTTCACCGAAGCTCGCCAGGAGTTCTTCCTGGTCCGCGGTCAGCGTGTGCGGCTTGGTCCGGAGCAGCCGCTCCATGGTGTAGGAGTGATCCGCGAGACACGCGTCCTCTTTGATGGCCTGCAGGGTCTCCTCGGGGAGGGAGAGGATCTCCGGACGGACGAAGGACGTCCGCGTCATGGCCTCCACATATTTCGCGTAGATGCGCATGTACATCGCCTGGGCGTCTTCCGCTCTGGTGTCCTCCGCGCGGCGCAGGTTCGCGTAGCAGAACAGGTCCGACAAACGCAGGTCCAGTTCGGTGTCCGCGTCGAAGCAGGCACGGATGCGCGCGGCGTCGTTCAGGGTCCCTTCGAAGGCGGCCACGGCGGCGATGCGATCGTCCAGTTTCCGGAAATCTTCTTCGAAAGCGGCGTCGGACGGGTAGAGGGTGGACAGGTCCCACTTGTACGCGGTCTCGATGTCCTTGCGTTCTTTGAGAGGGGCTGACATAAAGGTCCTCCTTGCTGTGGAAAAATGATCGATTTCTATTATAGCGAAAACGCGGGAAAGATAAAGAGATGTGTTGACTTTTCAAAATAATACAACTATAATCGGTACCGACCGGCAAAGACGTCGCTGTCCCTGAAGTGGGGTCAGCTGGAGGAGCTTTGCCGCGTCTCTGTTTTTGAGGAGGATACTACTTTATGGGCGGATTCTGCGGCGTCGCGAACAAATCAGACTGTGCATTCGATCTGTTCTTCGGAACGGACTATCACTCCCACCTCGGCACCCGCCGGGCGGGCATGGTCGTCCACGGGGAGAACGGCTTCAACCGGGCCATCCACAACATCGAGAACTCTCCCTTCCGGACGAAGTTCGAGAAGGACGTGCTCTCCATGTCCGGCAACCTGGGGATCGGCTGTATCTCGGACTATGAGCCCCAGCCGCTCATCGTTCGTTCCCACCACGGCCCCTACGCCATCACGACCGTCGGCAAGATCAACAACATCGATGAACTGACGGAGGAGATCGTCAAAAACTCCGGCACGCATTTCATGGAGATGAGCGGCGGAGCGATCAACGCCACCGAGCTGGTGGCCGCCCTCATCAACCAGCAGGAAAACCTCATCGATGGCATCCGTTACGCCCAGGAGCGCATCGATGGGTCCCTGTCCCTGCTGCTCATGACGCCGAAAGGCATCTACGCCGCCCGCGACCGCTGGGGAAGAACGCCCATCTTCATCGGCAAGAAAGAGGACGGATACATCGCCACCAGCGAA
>JAGACE010000016.1 GCA_017614275.1 Clostridia bacterium
CATCGAGCGGGAGGGCAAGAACCCGCCCATGACGGCGATCCGCGAGACGCTGTACTCCCTGCTGGAGCGGCCCTCCGTGGATCCCCGGGCCGTGAACCTCCTCGGGTTCTTCTCGGCGCTGGACCCGGGATCCGACCTGCTATCCCTGATGCGGGACGCCGGCATCCGGACCGTCCATCAGATCGCCGCGAAAGAGACCCTGGAAGACTACTACGAGATGGGCAAAGCCAATTTCAACATCGTCCTGCACCCGGAGGCGGTCCCCGCGGCCGTGTCCCTGCAGAAGCGGCTCGGCATGCCGTTCCTCGAACTGCACAGGCTCTATGACCCGGAGCGCATCCATAACCAGTACAAGCTCTTCGGCGCCGCCGTCGGCGTCACGCTCGACGACGAGGTGCTGTACGAGGCGTGCATCGCCCGCCGGGACGCATTCGCGAAACGGTTCGCCGGCGCCTCCGTGGTCATCGGCGAGATGTGCAACGCAAACCCCTATGAGCTGGCGGCCTTCCTGACCTCCCTCGGGCTGGACGTCCGGGAGATCCACTCCAACCTCACCGCTTACGACGTCCCGTTCGTAAAGCAACTGGCGGCGGTCAGCCCGGGCACGAAGGTGTTCACCGGCATCTCCCCCTCCATGGTGCACTACGAGCCGGATCCGTCGATCGACGTGACCATCGGCAAGGACGCCGCGGTCTGCTGCCCGGACGCGAAGCACGTCCTGTGGAATTCCGAACAGCAGCCCTTCGGCTACACCGCCGTGAACGGGCTTCTGACCGAACTCGAGGAGGTACTGGCATGAAAGGGTTATACCGTTATCTGAGTCCCTTCTCCCCGGACCAGTCCGGCGCCGTCGCGGTGCTCTACGAGCTCGGCGGCCTCATCGTCATCCTGGACGCCGGCGGCTGCGCGGGCAACATCTGCGGCTTCGACGAGCCGCGCTGGGGCCACAAGCAGAGCGCGGTCTACTCCGCGGGCATCCGGGACCTGGACGCCATTCTCGGCCGCGATGAGCGCACCGTCAACAAGATCGGTGACGCGGTGGAAGCCGTGGGCGACGCACGGTTCATCGCCCTCATCGGGACCCCCGTCCCCGCAGTCGTGGGCACGGACCTCCGGGCCCTGGCCCGCATGTGTGAAAAGAAGTTCGGCCTGCCGACCCTGGCCGTGGAGACCTACGGCATGGAGTATTACGACAAGGGCGCCGACCTGGCTTACATGACGCTCATCAAGGCCCTGGAAAACGGGCAGTTCGACCGCGTCTTTGAAGCGCAGGGGCTCCCGAAGCCTTCCGAATTCTGCGCGAAACTCCGGGAAGACCCTCCGGAGCGCGACTGGTTCGACGTCCACACCGTCGGCGTCCTCGGCGCCACGCCCCTGGACCTGCTGGGTCTGGACGGGGCGGAACTGCAGAGAAAGCGGATCGCCGAGGTGTACACCGGGGCCGCCGTCCGCACCTTCGGCATGGACTCCGACCTCTTCGGCCTCCTGACGCTCTTCACTGCCGACCGCCACGTGGTCATCGCCCCCTCCGGCCTGAAGGCCGCCCGCTATCTGGAACAGCGCTACGGCATCCCCTTCGAGGCGGAATACCGGATCGGGAACGAGGTGCTGGGCGGCATCTACCGCGCGGTGACCGACATCATGCTGCCCTCGGAGGCCAACGTGCTCATCCTGCACCAGCAGCTCGTCGGGAACGGCCTGCGGGACATCCTGCCGTTCCACTGCACCGTCGGGACGTTCTTCGAACTGGACGCCGAGCTGGCGGAACCGCAGGACGTCCGTTTCACCGGCGAAGACGAGTTCCTCGAGTTCATCCAAAACGGGAACTTCAACGTCATCCTGGGCGACCCGATGTACCGGATGGCTCTCAAACAATGGAAGGGCCTGTTCCTCCCCTTGCCCCAATACGCTGTCTCGGGAGAAGCCCACGAGCTGAGGGAAGAGAAGTTGCTTCGCTTTGGGCTTTCTTGATGGGGTTCCGTTTTTCCGGCCGTTTTTGCTGGCCAATCCGAACCCCCGCGCGCTCATAAAGCATTGCGACGCTCCCCCCTGCACAAAAACGTGCCGAAAAAACTCCCCTTTCCTCATGTTTCAAAGGTTGGAAACCCCAAAGCCACAGGTGGTTGCCTATGAAGACTCTTTACCGAAAACTGCATATTTTTGGCATCGTCCAGGGCGTGGGCTTCCGGCCGTTCGTCGACGTCATCGCCGCCCGGGAGGGCATTGCCGGGAGCGTCTGCAACAAAGGCCCCTATGTGGAGGTCTTTGAGACCGGCGCGCCCGAACAGCTGGCCGCCTTCGAGCGGGCGCTGGTCGACGAGGCGCCGGAGCGGTCGAACATCCTGAAACTGGAGGCGACCGACCTGTCGGCGGAGGACTTCCCCGCACCGACCGACCGGTTTGCCATCCTCGAGAGCGAGAAGGTCCGCGGGGACATCTTTGTGTCGCCGGACATCGCCACCTGCCCGAAGTGCGAGCGGGAACTGTACGACCGCGCGGATCGCCGCTATCTGCATCCCTTCATCAACTGCACCGCCTGCGGGCCGCGGCTGACCATCCTGGACTCCATGCCCTACGACCGGGTGCGGACTTCCATGGCGGAGTTCCCCATGTGCCCGGACTGCGCGGCGGAATACACGGATCCGAAGACCCGGCGGTACCACGCCCAGCCCGTCTGCTGCAACGACTGCGGACCGGAACTGTATCTGGTGTATGACAGGACCGCGGGCGACGCGCCCCTTCTCCGCCGGAACGAGGCCCTGTTCAAGACGCGCCGGGTCATCCGGGACGGCGGCATCGTTGCCCTCAAGGGCATCGGCGGCTTCCACCTGTGCTGCGACGCCACGAACGAGACGGCGGTCGCCCGGCTGAGGGAGCGGAAGAACCGCCCCTTCAAGCCGTTCGCCGTCATGCTGAACGACGTGGAGACCGTGCGGCGCGAGTGCGTGGTCCTGGAGGGCCAGGAGACCCTGCTGACCGGGCCCCAGAAGCCGATCCTGCTGTTCGAGAAGCGGGAGAGTGATGCGACGAGGCTCTGCCCGTCCATCGCCCCGGACAACCCGAACGTGGGCGTCATGCTTCCCTACAACCCTGTGCAATACCTGCTGTTCCGCCATCCGGAAGACCCGGCGGAACAGGCCGGCGAGCCCTTCCCGGACTGTCTGGTCATGACCAGCGGCAATCCGCGGGGCGCCCCCATCTGCCGTACGGACGAGGAGGCTCTGGAGGTCCTGGCCCCCATGTGCGACCTCATCCTGTCCCATGACCGAACGATCCGCCTGCGGGCCGACGACTCCGTCGTCTCCTGGCACGCCGGCGAACCATACATGATCCGCCGCTCCCGCGGCTACGCGCCCCTGCCCTTCTGGGTGGACGACGTCCCGGACGCCGGGAAGGTCGTCCTCGGCATCGGCGGAGAACTCAAGAACACCTTCTGTCTGGCAAAGGACAACCTCTTCTACCCGTCTCCCTACATCGGGGACATGGCGGACCTGCGGAGCGTCGAGGCCCTGACCGAAGCGGTGCGTCGCATGGGCGATCTGCTGGAAGTCAGGCCCGATCTCATCGTCTGCGACAAACACCCGCTGTACCACTCCTCCGAAGTGGCACGGGACCTGGGCGCGGAACGGGACATCCCGGTGCTGGAGATCCAGCACCACTATGCCCACACCCTCTCCTGCATGGCGGAGAACGGGTACCTGGAACCGGTCATCGGCGTGTCCTTCGACGGCACCGGTTACGGGGACGACGGCTCTATCTGGGGCGGCGAGTTCCTGCTGGCCGACGTTCACGGTTTCGAGCGGGTCGGCAGCCTGGAGCCCTTCTCCCAGGCCGGCGGAGACGCCTCTGCCAAAGAGGGCTGGCGCATCGCCGTCAGCCTGCTGAAACAGGCCGGCGCCGCGGATCTGCCACGGCTGACAGCGGACCTCGGACTGTGCAACGAGACCGAGCTGGCGTTCCTGGACGCCCAGCTGGAAGGCAACCTCAACTGTGTGCCCTCCACGTCCGCGGGCCGCGTCTTCGACGCCGCCTCCGCCGTGCTCGGCTTCCGCACCCGCTCCACCTGCGAGGGGGAGGCGTCCATGGTGCTGGAGTTCGCCGCAGCGCGGTACGCGAAACAGTTCCCGGGCGGCGTCCCGGACCTGCCCGTCCGGCTCTCCGACATCGACCGGAAAGAAGACGGACCGTTTCGTCTTCCGGTCTCCGCGTTCCTGCTGGAACTGGCGGAGCGGAAGCGGTCCGGCGAGGATCCGGACAGGCTCGCGTACGAGTTCCACCATTCTCTCGCCGAGACGGTCGTGAACGGCTGTCTCCTCTGTCGGGAGCAGAGCGGCCGCAACGTCGCCGCCCTCTCCGGCGGCTGTTTCCAGAACCTGCTGCTGACCGACCTGGTCGTCCACGGTCTGGAGGAAAACGGCTTTACCGTACTCACCCATTCCCTGAGCGCACCGAACGACGGCGGCATCGCCCTCGGCCAGGCGCTCTACGGAATGCTGCATTGATATTGGAGGTTTTATCATGTGTGTCGGATTACCGGCGAAAGTCACCGAACTGAAAGACGGCGTGGCCGTCATCAACGCCGGCGGGGCGGAGCGCGAGGTCTCCTCGGAGATGATCGCGGACCTCGCGCCCGGCGACTATGTCATGGTCCACGCCGGCATGGCCATCGCGAAGATCACCGGCGATGACGAGGCGCAGGCTGAAGACGTCATGGACGGACTGGAGGACCTGCTGTCATGAGCGATCGGAAACCGACCGCCGCGGAGCGCGCGGCGGAGATCATCACGTCCTATGACGGGCCGCCCATCCGCATCATGGAGGTCTGCGGGACCCACACCCACGAGATCTTCCGGCTGGGCATCCGCGGGATGCTGCCGGAGAACATCCGGCTCATCTCCGGGCCGGGCTGCCCGGTCTGTGTCACCCCGGTGGGGTACATCGACGAGGCGGTCTGGCTTGCTTTGGAGAAGGGCTGCACCCTGTGCACCTTCGGGGACCTCATCCGGGTCCCCGGGACGGAGCTGTCCCTGGCCGGCGCCCGCGCGAAGGGCGCGAAGGTGGAGATGGTCTACTCGCCCGTCGACGCCGTCGACTATGCGGAGGCGCACCCGGACGAGCAGGTCGTGTTCCTGGCCGTCGGCTTCGAGACGACCACCCCGGCCGCCTGCGTCGCGGTCCGCAAGGCGAAGGAGAAGCGCCTGTCCAACTTCTCCCTCCTGACCGCCAACAAGACGATGGACAACGCGTACCGGGCCCTGAACGGCGCCGCCGACGCGTTCCTGTACCCTGGCCACGTCAGCGTGGTCACCGGCACGGACATCTACCAAAAGCTGCGGGACGAGGTCGGCATGTCCGGCGTGGTCTGCGGCTTCACGGGGCCGGAGATCCTGACCGCTCTGGCGCTCATCGTCCGAGGCGTGCAGAAGGGCGAGCCGTTCTTCGCCAACGCCTATCCCAGAGTCGTCACCGACGAGGGCAGTCCGGAGGGCCGGGCGCTCATCGCCGAGACCATGGAGTGCGTCGACACCGAATGGCGCGGGCTCGGGGTCATCCCGCAGTCCGGGCTGAAACTGCGCGAGGAGTTCGCGGCGTTCGACGCGCGCCTCAAGTACGGCATCCCGCCGATGGAGGGCCGGGCCAACCCCGCCTGCCGCTGCGGCGATGTGCTGCAGGGCATCCTCCGTCCCGACGAGTGCCCCTGCTTCGGCACCGCCTGTATCCCGGAACATCCGGTGGGCGCCTGCATGGTGTCCGACGAAGGCGCCTGCTCCGCCTTCTACCAGTACAACATCGAATAGGAGGGTCCCATCATGAACGAGACCATCACTCTGGCCCACGGGTCCGGCGGTCGGCAGACCTCGGAGCTCATCGGGGACCTGTTCAAAAAGTATTTCGACAACGACCTTCTGACCGCGGACGACGCCGCCGTGCTGCCCCGGCCGGAGGGACGCCTCTCCATGTCCACGGACGGGTTCATCGTCTCCCCGGCGGAGTTCCCCGGCGGGAACATCGGGAAACTGTCCATCTGCGGGACGGTCAACGACATCGCCTGCATGGGGGCCGCGCCCCTGTACCTCACCTGTGGTTTCGTCATCGAAGAGGGCTTCGAGACAGCACGCCTGGAGCGCATCGTGGAATCCATGGCGAAGACCTGTAAAGAGGTCGGCGTGAAGATCGTCGCCGGGGACACCAAGGTGGCCGGCAAGGGCCAGGTGGACGGCGTGTTCATCACCACCACCGGCATCGGCGTCCTCCCGGACGACATGCACACCGGCGGCGCCTGCGCGCAGCCCGGGGACTGTGTCATCGTCACCGGCGACGTGGGCCGCCACGGCTGCACCATCCTGCTGGAACGCAATGAATTCAAAATCAAAGCGGACGTCACGTCCGACTGTGCGCCTCTGTCCACCGCGGTGGACGCTGCCATGGGCGTCACCCACGACCTCCACGTGGTCCGGGACGCCACCCGCGGCGGGGTCGGCACCGTCCTCTATGAGATCGCCGACCAGGCCGGCGTGGGCGTCACGCTGAACGCGAAGGATATCCCGGTCGACGAGACCGTCCGGGGCGTCTGCGATATGCTGGGGCTGAACCCGCTGTACCTCGCCTGCGAAGGGCGTCTGGTCCTCGTGGCGCCCGCCGAATACGCCGACGGGCTCATCGCCGCGCTGAGAGAGACGCCGTACGCGAAGGATGCCGCTGTCATCGGAGAGATCACGGAGGCGAACCCCGGCAAAGTCATCCTGAACACGGAGATCGGCACGAAGACCATCCTCCCGCTCCCCGGCGGCGAACTGCTGCCTCGGATCTGCTGAAAGGGACATCCATTATGAAGACCAGACTGGCTGAACGATGGCCGTACAGACCCGGCCTCGAATATACGCCCCCTGCCCGGGGGACGTGGACCATCGCCCATACTCCCCTGCTGGTGCCGGAGAGCGTGGAGATCTACGTCTGCCCGCAGAGCTGTCTGCGGGGCGTGTCCCTGTCTGCCGCCGAGTTCGGGGGCCTGGGCACCCGCTTCTCCCTCGTGGTCATCGAGGAGGAGGACTGGTATCGCTCCCACATGGAGGACGTCTTCATCGAAGGCGTCTCGGACCTGCTGCGGCAGCGCTTCGACCGGGACGGCCGCTACCCGCCCCTGGTCTTCGTCTTCAACTCCTGCATGCACCAGTTTATGGACACCAACATGGAACTCATTTTCCGCGCTCTGCGGAAACGCTTTCCCGGCATCCTCTTCGTCGAGGGGAACATGAACTGCACCATGCGCACCACCCAGACCCACTATGAGGCCGCCACGAACCGGGCTCTGTACAAAGGTCTGCTCCCGGCGGGCGATGCGCTGCGTCTGGCTCCGCCCGCGCCGGGTCCTGCCGTCAACGTCATCGGCAACTACTTCGCGCTGTCGGAGCGGTCGGAGCTCACGGAACTCCTGAGCTTCGCCGGTTTTCGGGTGAACGATCTGCCCCGGGCGGAGACCTATGAAGAGTATCAGCAGATGGCGGACGCCGTTCTGAACTTCTACACCCACCCCTTCGGCCGGACCGCCTGTGAAGACCTGCAGAAACGCCTCGGCACCCCCTTCTTCGAAGTCCCCTACTGTTGGGACTTCGAGGAGATCGAACAGACCGAGCGGCGGTTTCTGGAAGCGGCGGTGTCCTATCTCAACCGCAACGGCGCCCCGGGCGGCGACATCCTGACGCCCATCCTCCGGGCCAGCCTGCTGGATCCCTATAAGAAGGAAGCCGGGCAGGCGCTGGCGGAGACTGCCGAACTGCTGTCCGGCTGGGAGCTGTCGATCGATGCGGCCGCCACGCCGCGGCCCTTCGGACTGGCCGCCCTGCTGGAGGAGCACGGGTTCTGTGTGACCACCGTCTACGCGGACGCCTGCGGTCCGATGGACGAGGCCGCGAAGGACGCCTGGGAGACACTGGCAGCCCGACACGGCCACGACGCCGAGACCCTGCCGATGATCGACTTTCGGATGCGCTGTGTGCCCCGGGAAGACGATCCCGAAGCAGGCGGCAAATCCCTCGCCCTCGGGCAGAAAGCCGCTTATTACCGCAACACCGGTCATTTTGTGGACCTCATCTACCAGTCCGGGCTCCTCGGCTTCCGCGGAGTCACAGAACTGTGCG
>JAGACE010000110.1 GCA_017614275.1 Clostridia bacterium
CCCGCTGTCAAGGCGGCGCTGGCGGCCGCCGACCGGGTCATCGCCGACCCGCTCTACCGGGACCTCCTGCCGAGCGGCTGGCCCGGCGCCTTCACGGATTTCCCTTCGGAGAGCTATTCCGGCCGTCTGTACCGCGACCGCATCCCGGTCTTCCTGGGTCCGGCCTTCACACTGTAAAAAAGAGCAGTCCGCTGCGGGCTGCTCTTCTCGTTTATCGGACGGTTTTCAGCGCTTCCTCATAGTCATCCATCAAAAGGTCGGTCGCTTCCGTGTAGGCGTCGTACAGGGCGTCGATATAAGGCTGTGCCTGCCCGTCGCCGTTGTAGAGGACATAGGTGGAGATCTCCCCGCTGCCCTTGCCGTAGAGATCGGCCAGCACGCCGGTCTTCTCCTTGAGGAGGATGGCCAGAGAGCCGTCTTTTTTATAACGGGCGGGGGCTTCGTTTTTCAGTTCTTTTCCGAGCGTTCTGGCTTTCTTTTTCATCTGCGCGGCGTAGTCGTCGACGATCTCCTGAGCGGAGCCGTACTTCGAAGAGGACTGGCTTTCCACCTTATCCAGCGCGCCGTAGACGGCCTCGTCCATCTTGTCGGACGCCTTCTGGCAGCCCGTGAAAGAGAGCGCCAGGAGCAGGGTCATGGTCAGCGCGAACACGCGCGTCAGCAGTTGTTCCTTCATAAGAACACCTCTTTTCTAAAGTTCACCGCATGTTATAGCACGCGGGCCCGCCCCTGTCAAGAAAAAACCTCCGGCCGGAGCCGGAGGTTTTCTTTGTGGGAAGATCAGTCGTCCCAGTTGCCGTTGATCTTGCGCGGAGTGTATTCCGTGTGCAGGAGTTTGTGGGCAAGGTGCGAGCCGGGTTTGCCGAGGAAGGTCTCGTAGATCTCCTTGACGGCCGGGTTCTCGTGGGACTTGCGGATGGTGTTGGCTTCGTCCAGATAGTACAGGACCTTCGCGCGCTCGGCGCGGATGTCCACGAAGTTGCGGACGGAAGCGTGGACCTGGGGCTGACCGCCGCCGTTGACACAGCCGCCGGGGCAGGCCATGACTTCGATGAAGTCGACTTCCAGCTCGCCCGCCTTGACCATGTCAAGGAGTTTGCGGGCGTTTGCCAGACCGGAGGTGACGGCGACACGAACGGTGAGGCCGGCCACTTCATAGGTGGCGGTACGGATGTCTTTCAGTCCGCGGACGTCTTCGAAGTTGACGTTCGGCAGTTCTTCGCCGGTGAGGGTCTCCACCGCGGTACGCAGGGCGGCTTCCATGACGCCGCCGGTGGCGCCGAAGATGACGGCCGCGCCGGTGCCGAGGCCCAGCGGAAGGTCGAAGTCTTCCTCGGGAAGCATATCCCAGTCGATGCCGGCCAGTTTGATCATGCGGCCGAACTCGCGGGTGGTCAGGACGTAATCGTTGTCGCGGAGGCCTTCGATGTTCATCTCCGGACGCTGGTACTCGAACTTCTTCGCGGTACAGGGCATGATGGACACCATGACGATGTCTTTCGGGTCGATACCCTCTTTCTCGGCATAGTAGCTCTTGGCCACGGCGCCGAACATGCCCTGGGGCGATTTACAGGTGGACAGATTCGGGATCATGTCCGGATAGTACGTTTCGCAGAACTTGATCCATCCCGGCGAGCAGGAGGTGATCAGAGGCAGCGTGCCGCCGTTCTGGACACGATCGAGGAACTCGGTGGCCTCTTCCATGATGGTGAGGTCCGCGGAGAACAGGGTATCGAACACCTTGTCGAAGCCGAGACGGCGCATGGCGGCAGCCATTTTGCCCTGAGCGTCGGTGCCGATGGGCTTGTCGAAGCACTCGGCAAGGCCGGCACGGACCGCGGGAGCCACCTGGACGAGGACGTGTTTGCTCGGGTCGTGGATGGCCGCGAACACGTTGTCCACATCGTCCTTCTCGTAGATCGCTCCGACGGGGCAGGCGGTGATGCACTGTCCGCAGTGGATGCAGGAGGTAGCGGCGAGCGGCAGGTCAAAGACCGAGCCGATGTTCGTGTCGAATCCGCGCTCGTTGGCACCGATGCAGGCGATGCCCTGGTTCACGGTGCAGGCGGCCACGCAGCGGCGGCACAGGATGCACTTGGAGTTGTCGCGGACCATGTGGGCGGCGGAGTCGTCGATCCGGAATTCCGGATTCGAGCCGGCATAGTAGTTCTCGTCCTCGATGCCGTATTCCCGGCAGAGCTTCTGCAGTTCGCAGTTGCCGGAGCGGACACAGGACAGGCACTCTTTTCTGTGGTTGGAGAGGATCAGCTCCAGCGTCTTTTTTCGGTTGGCGAGGATCCTCGGGGTGTTCGTGAAGACTTCCATGCCGTCGGCGGCCGGGAACACGCAGGCCGCGGCGAGCTTCGGGGAGCCCTTCACTTCGACGAGACACATACGGCAGGCGCCGATCTCGTTGATCTCTTTCAGGAAGCAAAGCGTCGGGATCTTGATCGCAGCGGCGTGCGCTGCCTCAAGTACAGTAGACCCCTTGGGGACCGTCACTTCGATTCCATCGATTTTTAAGGTAATGGTATCCATGAACAATCCTCCTTACTGCTTTGAGATCGCGTCGAACTTACAGTTCTCGATACAGGCGCCGCACTTGATGCACTTGTCCTGATCGATCTCGACAGAGGGCAGTTTGTGCCCTTCGGCGATGTAATCGGTCTTGGAGATGGCGAACGGCGGACAGTTTCTGAGACACTGCGTACAGCCGATGCACTTGTCGGGGTCGACGACATAGTGGAACAGGCCTTTGCAGACGCCGGCCGGACAGTGCCGATCGACGATGTGGGCCTCGTACTCGTCCCGGAAGAACCGAATGGTCGACAGGACCGGGTTCGGAGCGGTCTGACCGAGACCGCAGAGCGCGTTCTCTTTGATGTAGTAGGCCAGATCCTCCAGTTTGTCGATGTCCTCCAGCGTGCCTTTGCCGTCGGTGATCCTGTCGAGGATCTCCAGCATCCGCTTCGTACCGATGCGGCAGGGCGTACATTTGCCGCAGGACTCATCGCAGGTGAACTTCAGGAAGAACTTCGCGATGTCGACCATGCAGTTGTCCTCATCCATGACGATGAGTCCGCCGGAGCCCATGATGGAGCCGATCTCGGCGAGGTGTTCATAGTCCATGCGGACGTCGAAGTGTTCCGCGGGGATACAGCCGCCGGAAGGACCGCCGGTCTGGGCAGCCTTGAACTTCTTGCCGCCCGGGATGCCGCCGCCGATCTCTTCGACAACGGTGCGCAGGGTGGTGCCCATCGGGATCTCGACGAGGCCGGTGTGCCTGATCTTGCCGCCGAGGGCGAAGACCTTGGTGCCCTTGGACTTTTCATCGCCCATGGCCGCGAACCAGTCCGCGCCCTTGAGGATGATCTGGGGGATGTTCGCCCAGGTCTCGACGTTGTTCACGATGGTGGGCTGACCCCACAGCCCCTTGACAGCCGGGAACGGAGGACGCGGTCTGGGTTCGCCGCGGTTGCCTTCGACGGAGGTCAGGAGGGCCGTTTCCTC
>JAGACE010000111.1 GCA_017614275.1 Clostridia bacterium
ATCACACTCCCCTGCTCTTTCAGGTACCGCGCCATGGAGACGATGGAGCCCACCGCACCGGCGAGGATGCCGACCAGGATGAACGCCAGCAGCATCGGGACGGCGTGGGTCGAGAACGGGACCGGCTGTCCGCCGAGCAGCGTGAACACACTGCCGACGTTGTGGACGGCGAGGCTGTAAAGGCCCCAGACCAGCAGTTCCGCGAGGACGCCGGAAACGATGCCGATGATGATACCCTCTATGATGAAGGGCCAGCGGATGAACCAGTTCGTGGCGCCGACCGCCTTCATGATGGAGATCTCCAACTTGCGGTTATACATGGTGACACGGACCGTGTTCGCGATGATGAACAGGGACACCGCCAGCAGCATGATGATCATGCCCACGCTGACGAGGGTGACGGCCCGGGAGATCTGGCGGACCTGTTCCGCCAGGTCGGAGTTGCCGCGGACACTGGAGACATGGTCGATGGTCTTCAGGCTGTCCGTGACGGTATCGTAGTGCTCCAGCGTCTTGAGGTTGACCTCATAGGCGTCCGGCAGCGGGTTCTCGTCCAGGCCCTCCATGAGCTTGGCGTCGTCCCCGAGGCTCTCCAGCTGAGCCTGATAGGCGTCTTCCTTGGAGACGAACTCGGCGGAGTCGACGTCGCCGATCATCCGGATGTCCTGTCCGACGGTATTGATGTCTTCCTCGGAGATGTTGTCGTCGAGGTAGACCATGATGATGTTCTGTTCCTGGACGTCCTCCAGCGCCATGTCGATGTTCGAGTAAAGCATGACGGCGACGCCGATGAGGAGCAGGCAGGAGGTCAGGACGGCTACGGAAGCCACCGACATGAGGCGATTGGACCAGACGTTGCGCACGCCTTCCTTGGTCAGATACCCCACGTTGAAAGAGCGCCGGCGGGTCTTCGCCGCTTTTTCCTTCGGCTGTTTGACCGCTTTTTCGGTTTTAGCCATTGCCCTCACCACCTTTCACGCCGTCGAGGTCCAGTTCGATCTCCCGGAGGGTGGCCTCCACGAAATCGGAGGAGCCGTCATCCAGCGAAGAGGAGACGGTCTCTTCCTCGACGTATTCCGCTTCCGCGGCTGCTTTTGCGTCAGCCGCCGCCTTTTCGGCGAACAGCTGTTCCAGCGGGTCGAGCTCCTTCGGAGGTTCCTCGACCGGCGTTTCCGTGATGACCTCGGTGACCGGGTCGTTCTGGAAGGAGATATTGTGCAGGGTGATGGTCTTCATCTCCGTGACGTTCGGGACCGGCTGATAGCCGCTCTTGCTGTCGTAGTGAAGGACGCCGCCGTTGGCCATGTCGGACACGACTTCGCCGTTGTCGATGACGACGATGCGGTGGTCGAACTGTTTGACGAGCTCGTGCTCGTGGGTGACCATGATGACGGTGGTGCCGTTCTCGTTGATGCGGTCGAGCAGTTCGACGATCTCATAGGACATCTCCGGGTCCACGTTGCCTGTGGGCTCGTCGGCGATGATGGTATTGGCGTTGTTGACCAGGGCGCGGGCCAGGGCGACACGCTGCTGCTCGCCGCCTGAGATCTCGTTGGGCATGTTGTTCGCCTTGTCCTGCAGTCCGACCAGTGTCAGGACGTACGGGACACGCTTTTTGATCTCCTTTTCCCCGGCTCCGATGACGCGCATGGCGAACGCCACGTTGTCATAGACGGTCATCTTCGGGATGAGCCGGAAATCCTGGAACACGATCCCCAGCGTCCGGCGGTAGTACGGGATCTCCCGCTTGCTCATCTTGGTCAGATCGTAGTTGTTGATCATGATGCTGCCGCTGGTGGGGACTTCTTCCCGCATGATGGTCTTCAGGAAGGTACTTTTCCCGGCACCGGAGGCGCCGACGATGAAGACGAACTCTCCGCGGTCGATCCGCAGATTGACGTCTTTCAGCGCGACGGTCCCGTTGTCGTAGACCTTGGATACATCTCTGAATTCGATCACGTTGGCATACTCCTTAAATCACAATAATCCTTCTGGTATTCTACAATATCTGGTATGTTACTATAAACTTATTACCTAAATATAAACTTAAAAGAAAATGCTCCCGTTTTCTGCCGGACCCTTCGCCCGGCATAAACAGAGAGCATTATAACACATCTGATCAGAATTTTGTAGGGTTGGAATCGAGATATTTTTTGACCATCAGAGCTACCTTGAACACGATGGCGTCATCGAACTCGCGCAGGTCCAGACCGGTGATCTTTTTGATCTTCTCCAGACGGTACACGAGCGTGTTCCGGTGGACGAACAGTTTCCGGGACGTCTCGGACACGTTGAGGTTGTTCTCAAAGAACCGCTGGATGGTGAACAGGGTCTCCTGATCGAGGCTGTCGATGGAGCCGCGCTTGAAGATCTCCGACAGGAACATCTCGCAGAGCGTGGTCGGCAGCTGGTAGATGAGCCGGGCGATGCCCAGGTTGTCGTAGCTGATGATGTCCTTCTCGGTGTCGAACACCTTCCCCACTTCCAGGGCCACCTGGGCCTCTTTCAGCGAGCGGGACAGGTCCTTGAGCCCGACGACCGTAGTGCCGATGCCCACCTGGGCGCTGCTGTAGAATTCGGCGCTCAGCGCGTCGGCGATGGAATGGGCCAGGTTCTCGAGGTCTTTCGGGTCGACGTCCGGGTTCACTTCCTTGACCAGCGCGATGTCGGTCTCGGAGATGTTGATGACGAAATCCTTGTTCCGGTCCGGGAACAGGTTCTGGATGACGTCGAAGACGGTGGCGTCCTCGGAGCCGGTGATCCGGATGAGGAGCACGACCCGGGTGGCGTCGGAGTTGAACCGGAGCTCCCGCGCTTTGATGTAGATGTCTCCCGGCAGGATGTTGTCCAGGATGACGTTCTTCACGAAGTTGCTGCGGTCGTATTTTTCATCGTAGAACTGCTTGATGCTGCCGAAGGACACGGACAGGATGCGGGCGTATTTCTCCGCCAGCTCATCGTCCCCGTCCACGAAGATGGCATACTCGTGGCGCAGTCTGGAGTCGAAGGTCAGATAGGTGGTCCCGTCCATGCAGAGGGGATCGTTGGAATTGAAGATGTCGGAGACCTGCGTTTTGACCTGCTCGCCGATGCGTTCCAGTTCGCTGCAGGAGATCACGGTGCCGGACTCGTCGATGACGCCGACGGTGCGATCGATGGCGTCTCTCATCTGATGGATGACGCCCTGAAAAAGTCGATTGGACATAGAGAGTACCTCAAGAAGATAATTTGGACTTTTTGTACAATTTCTTAGGGTTTACCTTATCTATAATACACAATCGATTTTCAAATTACAACAAGTTCGCTCACATTTTTATAAAAAAATTCCAAAAAAAAGAAATGCCGTTTGTGAAAAACGACAACGGCACTTTCTTTTGTATCATTACGGTTTTGGACGGTTTTTGAGCTGTTCGAGCTCTTCCGCGGTCAGTTCCCGGCAGGCGCCGGGCTCCAGACGCTCGTCCAGGACGACCCCGCCGATGGCGGTCCGCCGCAGGGCGACGACCCGGTTGCCGCCGGCCGCGACCATCCGTTTGATCTGATGGTATTTCCCCTCGACGAGTTCGAGTTCGACGGTCGTCTCCCCCAGGACACGGACCGTCGCGGGCAGACAGCGCGTGCCGTCCTTCAGTTCGATCCCCTCCCGGATCATCCGCAGGCACTCGTCAGTCACGGGCTCCGCCAGGTCGGCCACATAGGTCTTCGTCACGTGGTGCTTCGGGGACAGGATGTCGTGGGCAAAGGCCCCATCGTCCGTCAGCAGGACGAATCCCGTCGTGTCGGCGTCCAGCCGCCCGGCCGGGAACAGGCCGTCCCGGAACAGTTCTTCCGGCACCAGGTCCAGGACCGTCGTCCGGCTCCGGTCCTCGGTGGCCGAGACCACATCCTCCGGCTTGTTCAGCATGAGGTACAGATGCTCCTGATACGACAGCGGCGTCCCGCCCACCAGGACAGAGTCCACCGCCGGGTCGACCGCCGCGGCAGGGTCCTTGCAGACCTGTCCGTTGACGGAGACCAGGCCCTGCCGGAGGACCGCTTTCGCGTCCTTCCGGGACAGATCCGTCTGGGAACTCAGAAACTTGTCTAATCTCATAAGGGTTTCCTTGATTTCTTAAAAAAGCATATGAAGCAAAAGTCCGGACCGGTGCCTGGGGGCAGCCCGGTGCAGCGGAACGCTGCGGGGCGCGCGGTTCGGGATGGCAGGTGCCGGGACGGAGCTTTTGCTTTCCCTTCTTATGAAACAAGGAGCATTGCGGACGCAATGCTCCTTTCAAGTGCTGGTTGAAACGCCTCAGCCGCGGTTCTGGCCGATGTTGGTGGCGTTGTTGGTGTTGCGGACCGCGCGCTGGTTCTGGTTGTTGTTCTCCAGGCTGGAGGCATTGATGTTCGCCTGCAGCTGGTGGACTTCGTTCAGGCTCTTGGCGACACGGTACTCGGTCTCGTTGACCAGGTTCGTGATGTAGGAACCGACGCTGGACTTCAGGTCGACGGCCCACTTGTTCGCCGCTTCCATCTTGGTCTGGGCGGTGTAGTCCGCTTCCTGGATGGTGCGCTCGGCGTTGTGCTGGGCTTCCTCGGCGATGGCGGCGGCCTTCTCGTTCGCTTCCGCGATCATGGTCTCCACCTGGTTCTTCGCCTCCGCCAGCATGGCGTCGACTTTGGCCTGGGTCTCCGCCACGAGCGTGGTGGTGGCCGTCTCCGTGTCAGCGGTCAGCTTGGCCGAAGACTCCTTGGCCTCCGACAGATATTTCTCGGCTTCCGCGTTGAGCGTGGCAGCCGTAGTCTGCGCTTCCTGCACGATGTTCTCGCGGGCGATGAGTCCGTCGGCCTGGACACGAGCCTCTTCGAGGATCTTCTGGGCGCCGGCATGGGCGTCTTTGAGTTCCTTCTCGGAGCTCTTGCTGGCCTTCTCGGTCAGCTCCTTCACGCGCATCTCAGCGGCGGTCAGGTACTCGCGGCTTCTGGCTTTCGCGTCTTCCACGATGCGTTCCGCCTCCGTGTTGGCGCGGTTGATGATCTCGCGCCGCTCGGACGCAAGGATCTTCGCCTGCTTGATCTCTTCCGGAATATCCAGGCGCATATCTTCGATGACGGTCTTGATGGCGTCCGCATCTACACTGGTTTTTCCGGAGAAAGCACTGCCTCTCCCACTTTCGAGGAGTTCTTCAATTTCGTCAAGATAATCTTCAATCTGTGCCATACTGGTTATTCCTTCCTTAATCGTTTTATGATCTCGTCTTCCACCGCTGCCGGAACGTAGCCTGAAATGTCGCCACCCAGCTGGCCGATCTGTTTGACAAAGCTGGAGCTCAGGAACATGTGGTTCGAAGAGCAGGGCAGGAAAACGGTCTCAAGACTTTTGTTGATGTGTTTGTTTGCTATAGACTGCTGGAACTCGTTCTCGAAATCCGAGACGGCCCGCAGGCCTTTGACGATGATGTGGATGTCGTGCTGTGCGGCATAGTCCGCCAGCAGGCCGCCGTAGGTATCCACTTTGATGTTGGACAGATGGGCGGTGCTCTTTTTGATCAGGTCGACTCTCTCTTCCTCCGAGAAGGTCATGTTCCCGATCTTCTGATAGTTGGTCATGACGACCACGTAGACCTCGTCGAACAGTTTTGACGCCCGTTCGATGATGTCCAGGTGTCCCACCGTCACGGGATCGAAACTGCCGGGACATATGGCGGTCTTCATGTCTCGTCCTCCTTTTTTCGGTACAGGGTGAGCTGGATCTTGCCGTACCGGTATGTCTTTGCCGCATAAAACGGCTCGACGGTCTCGGGAAGGGTCTCTTCCCGGGAGGTCTCGGCGACGATGATGCCGTAGTCCGACATGTGCCGGACGAGTTCCGGCAGGACGGACTCGATGAGCCCGGCGCCGTAGGGCGGGTCCAGGAACACCACGTCGTAGGTGTCCCGGGACTTCAGCAGGAACGTCCCCGCCTCCTCCTGTCGGACGGTGGCTTTGGGAGCCAGTTTCGTTCTGGACAGATTGTCTTTCACCACGGAGACCGCTTTCGGACTGCGGTCCACGAAGGTGGCGTGTCCCGCACCGCGGCTGAGGGCCTCGATGCCCAACTGGCCGGACCCGGCGAACAGGTCCAGGACCCGTCTGCCCTCCAGATCGAACTGGATGATGTTGAACAGAGACTCTTTCACCTTGTCCGTCGTGGGGCGGACGTCCAGACCCTCCAGGGTCTTCAGGCGCATGCCTCGCGCGGTCCCGCTGATGACTCTCATGGAACAACTCTCCCTAATAATGCATTATATTTTCTCATATGCGTTGTTGTTTTGTCAACTAATTATAATAAAGTACTTTTTTAATATTAACGGCATCCGCGTTGGAGATGCCGGGCACCGCGGCCAGGTCGGCGATGTCCGCGCGGCGGATGGCGTCCAGCGTCTTGAATTCCTTCCAGAGGATCTCGCTCTTTTTCGGTCCGATCCCGGGGATGTCGGTCAGGACGCTCCTGCGGGAGCCTTTGCTGTGCTTCTGATGGTGGAAGCCGATGGCGTAGCGATGCACCTCGTCCTGGATGCCCGTGACCAGCGCGAAGACCTTCCGCGCCTGCGAGATGGAGATCTCTCCCCCGTCCGACGCGATGGCGCGCGTCTTGTGCTTCGAGTCCTTGACCATGCCGAAGACCGGCACGTCCAGGCCGTACTTCTCCAGGACCTGCTGTGCGGCGTGCACCTGGATGAGGCCGCCGTCCATCAGGATGAGGTACGGCAGACGGGCAAAGCCCTTCGCCTGCGCCAGGGCCTCCGCGGGGTCGCGGCCCTCTTCCTCCGCCTTCGCTCGAAGCTCTTCCGTCTCCGTGACGTAGCGGGCGAATCGCCGGTCCAGGACCTCGGTCATGCTGCCGAAGTCGTCCCCGCTCGCAGCCTCTTTGATGGTGAACTTCCGGTAGGAGTCTTTATAAGGCACGCCGTTGCGGAAGACGACCATACC
>JAGACE010000112.1 GCA_017614275.1 Clostridia bacterium
AGAACGCGTCGCCCAGGCCCAGGTTCGAGTAATGGCCGACCATCTCCGTGCCCATCGTGCGCTCGTAGAAGCTGTCGATCCACTGCTCGACGTCTTTCCGGGTCATGCCGAGCCGCTGCTCGAGGAACCCGGCGAGGTTCATGGTCTCGAACTGCTCCACGGCCCCGAGAAACACGTCGACCAGCTCCGCGCCGGCCTCGGACTGCAGGGTGCGGTCGAGCATGTCGGAGATCGTGAAGCGCAGGTTGTTCCCGCCCTCGTTGATGAAGGCCGACAGGTTGGATTCCCGGAACATGACGCCGATGGCGCCGATGACGACGTCCGTCAGCGCGTTGACCAGCCGCTCCCGGTCGTCCTTGTTCTCCAGGACCTGGCCGAAATAGTCCCTGAGGAAGCCGGTCACCCGGTTGTTTTCCAAGCCGAGCCGGGTCAGGACCATCGTCAGGATGGTGTCCAGCGTATAGGGTTCCATGTAGTCGTAGATGAACCAGACCGCCCGGTCCAGGATCCGCTCCTTCAGGTCGAAGTTCCGCAGGAAGCGCTCCGTGGTCACGGCCGCCTTCGGCAGCGTCCGGTTGAGGCCGTCCCGCACTCCGGTGGCGATCTCCTTCTGCAGCATCGGGAAAACGCCTCCGACGAGGTATTCTTTCCCCCCGAAGTTCACTTTGGTCTTCGGCGCCAGCAGGAGCGCCTCCACGATGACGCTGGCGAGCACATATTTCCCGCTCTCTCTGAGTCCTGCCTTGCGCAGGGCTTTTCTGGTTTTCGGCATGGTTCGTTCCACCTTTCGTGTTGCTTCACGGACATTATTCGAACAGGAGGCCGTCGTTGACGTACAGGGCCTCCCGGACCATCCGGACGCGGACCGGCTCCTCCCCGGCCTCCGCCAGGAACTTGTCCAGGAAGAGCCGCGGGTTCACCCCGAACTGGGGCGACGACGGCAGGGTGACGCCGAGGACGACCCGTCCCTCTTCCGTCCCGATGTCCAGATCTTTGATGTATTCGGCAAGGTCGATGGTCTTCATCACCTTGTGTTTTCCCCGTTTCCCGGGCTTTTCCACAAGCAGATGCTCCGCCTGTGAGACCGTCCGGAAGGCCTCCGCCAGCGCCTCCGGCGTCCGTTCGCCCGGCTCCACTTCCATGCGGTACCGGGACTCGACGATCCGGTTCATTTTGTGGACCGGCGGCGCCGCGGACAGGATGCGGATGTCCGGCGGCATGACGGCGCCCAGACGGGCCACCAGTTCCTCCTCGGTCATCGACTCGTCCTCCAGACGGATGTCGAGGGCCTCCGATACGCTCTCGGCGCCCAGCGTCAGCGGGCTCGTGAAATTCATGTAGGGACGCGGGTTGAAGCCCTCCGTGAACCACAGAGGGATCCGCGCGCGGAAGAACGCCCTCGAGAAACAGCGCATCATGTCGAGGTGCGAGATATACTTCGCCTTCCCGGTCTTGGAAAAGCGGATGCGGACGTCTCTCATGGCGCAGCCCTCCCCCGGTCGATCTTCCGGAGGGCGTCGCAGGCGCCTCCGTTGAGGGTCTGGGCCCCGCAGTTCGCGCACTGCAGCCGGCAGTGGGGCGTGGTGGCCGCGGCTTTGGCCTTCTCGTTCTCCCGGATCAGGAACTCCTTGGAGGGTCCGTGGTCCAGGTGGTCCCAGGGCAGGACCTCCTCATACGGTCGGCGGCGGTTCGAGTAGAACGCCGGATCCAGTCCGCACTCCTCGAAGGCCTCGAGCCATTTGTCGTATTCGAAGCAGCTCTCCCAGGAGTCGAAATGACAGCCCTTTTCGTAGGCCTTCAGCAGGACTTTGCCGAGCCGTCGATCGCCCCGGGCGAAGACCGCCTCCAGGAAGATGGTGTTTGATTTGTGGCTGGAGATGTGCAGCCGGGTGCGCCCTGCCCGCTCCAGGAGCCGGGCCTGTTTTTCCTCGATGGAGGCCTTCGAGTCCTGCGGTTCCCACTGGAACGGCGTGAAGGGCTTCGGGACGAAGGGCGACGCGCTGACGTTGACCGTCAGGTGCTTCCCGGGGACCCGGTCGGGCTCCTCGTAGTAGGCGTCGATGATCTGTTTGCCGAGGTCGACGATCGCGTCGATGTCCTCCGGGGTCTCATAGGGCAGCCCCAGCATGAAATAGAGTTTGACCGAAGCGTATCCGTTTTTGAAGGCGATGCGCACCGACTTCATGATGTCCTCTTCGGTGATGTTCTTGTTGATGACGTCCCGCATCCGCTGGGACCCGGCCTCCGGCGCGAAGGTCAGCCCGCTGCGGCGGATGAGGTTCAGCTTCTCCACGAGTTCCTCCGAGAAGGTGTCGATCCGCAGGGAGGGCAGCGCGATGTTGATCTTCCGCTCGGCCGTCCAGTCCGCCATCTCGGACAGCAGGGGCGCGATGCCCGAATAGTCCGAGGTGGACAGGGAGATGACCGAGACTTCGTCGTACCCGGTGCTCTCGCACAGAGCTTTGGCCTGCTCGTTGATGACGGAGACGCTCTTCTCCCGGATGGGGCGATAGATGAACCCCGCCTGGCAGAACCGGCAGCCCCGGATGCAGCCGCGGTAGATCTCCTGGACCGCCCGGTCGTGGACGACGTCGATGTACGGGACCGGGAACCGGTCCGGGTAGAACGCGGTGTCCAGGTCCGCCACGACCCGTTTGCGGACCACGGCCGGCGCATCGCCCGTCGGGACGACCGCCTGCACGGTCCCGTCGTCGTGGTAGGAGACCTCGTAGAGGGACGGCACATAGATTCCGCCGATGCGGGCCGCAGCGCGCAGGAACTCCTCCTTGGAGGCGTCCCGCTGCTTGTATTCCTTGTACAGGTCCAGCAGGTCCATGAAGACCTCTTCCCCGTCGCCCAGCATGAAGAGGTCGAAGACCTCCGCCAGGGGCTCCGGGTTGCAGGCGCAGGGCCCGCCGCCGACCACCAGGTTCTTCAGACCTTCACGGTCCTTCGCCAGCAGGGGCACGCCGCCGAGGTCCAGCATGGACAGGCAGTTCGTGTAGGACAGTTCGTACTGCAGGGTGAAGCCGATGAGATCGAACTCCGACAGCGGGGTGCCGGTCTCCAGGGAGAACAGCGGCAGGCCGACGGCCTTCATCTGTTCCTCCATGTCCAGCCAGGGCGTGAAGACCCGCTCGCAGTAGGCGTCTTCCCGCTGATTGATGAGATAGTATAGGATCTTGATGCCTAAGTGGGACATGCCGATCTCATAGGTGTCGGGGAAACAGAACGCGAAGCGCAGATCGACCGCCGACGGGTCCTTCTCCACGCTGTTCAGTTCCCCGCCGATATACCGGCCGGGTTTCTGCACGAGCGGCAGGATCTTTTCCAGACGCGCGTCCATCGCTCCCCCTCCTTCCCTGTCATGTTCTTTAAGTAATGATAATGCCTGCTCCGACTTCTGTCAAAGCAGGCATTTCTTCATGAGCGATCTGCTCAGTTTCTGCGATTGTTTCTGCGGTAGCCGCCGCGGTCGCCGCCTCTGCGGCGGGGCCGCTCTTCCTCTTCGATGTCGTTCTCCGGCACAGCGCCTTCGACTTCGATGAGAGCGTCTCTTCTGGAGAGATTGATGCGGTTCTGGTCGTCGATCTCGATGACCTTGACGATGACTTCATCGCCCACCGCGACCACGTCTTCGACGCGGTCGACGTGCTTGACGTCGAGGCGGGAGATGTGGACCAGGCCCTCTTTGCCGGGCGCGATCTCCACGAAGGCGCCGAAGCTCATCAGGCGGGTGACGACGCCCTTGTAGATGGCGCCGATCTCCGGATCGTTGGCGATGGTCTCGACCATGAACAGGGCGCGCTGGGCGTTCTCGAGATCCTGGCAGGCCACGAAGACATTGCCGTCGTCGTCGATGTCGATCTTGCACTCGCACTCGGCCTGGATCTTCTGGATGACCTTGCCCTGCTTGCCGATGACGTCGCCGATCTTCTCGGGATCGATCTTCGTGGTGAGCATCTTCGGAGCGTATTTGGACAGCTCGGCGCGCGGCTCGGCGATGACCGGAGCCATGATGTCGTCGAGGATGTACTCTCTGGCGGACTTGGTCTTGGTGAAGGCCTCACGGATGATCTCCGGGGTCAGGCCGTGGACCTTGAGGTCCATCTGGATGGCCGTGATGCCCTTCTTCGTGCCGGCGACCTTGAAGTCCATGTCGCCGTAGAAGTCCTCGAGGCCCTGGATGTCGACCATGGTCATGAAGTCGCCGTAGACGCCTTCGTCCCCGGTGATGAGGCCGCAGGAGATGCCGGCAACGGGAGCCTTGATGGGTACGCCCGCCGCCATGAGCGCCAGGGTGGAGCCGCAGACGGAAGCCTGGGAAGTGGAGCCGTTGGAGGAGAGGATCTCGCTCACGAGCCTGATGGTGTAGGGAAACTCCTCGATGGACGGGATAACGGGCAGCAGA
>JAGACE010000113.1 GCA_017614275.1 Clostridia bacterium
CGCGACGTCTCCAGCAGGTCGTTCGCGGCGTCTCCCACTTTGTGGAGGGAGGAGGGATTGCCCCAGACGTCGGTCAGGGCGTTTTGGACCGCGTCCACGGCTTCCGGATGCGGGCGCGTGGTCGCGCTGTTGTCGAAATAAGCGATCATGCCCGGAAAGCCCTCTCTGCCTCGGAGCGGATCTGCGCGATCATCGCGGCAGGGTCCTCCGCGCCGAAGATCGTGCTGCCGGAGACGAGCACATCGATGCCGTTTTCGGCACACAGAGCCGCGTTCTTCTCGGAGATCCCGCCGTCGACCTCGACCATCACGTCCAGGCCGCGCTTCGTGATCTCGTCCCGGAGGGCCCGGGCCTTCGGCATCATGTCGGCCATGAAGGACTGGCCGCCGAAGCCGGGTTCCACGGTCATGACGAGGACCATGTCCACGAGGTCCAGATAGGGGAAGAGCGCCTCGGCCGGGGTGGCCGGCTTGACGGAGACGGAGGGCTTGCAGCCCGCTTCCCGGATGGCCTTGATGGTCTCGACCGGGTCGGAGTCGGATTCGATATGGAACGTGATGATGTCGGCGCCCGCCTTAGCGAATTCCGCGATGTACTTCAGGGGCTCCGAGATCATCAGATGGACGTCGATGGGGACGCTCGCGTAAGGTTTCAGGCTCTTCAGGACCGGGATGCCGATGGAGATGTTCGGGACGAAATGTCCGTCCATGACGTCGTAGTGGAGCCAGTCGGCGCCGGCCTGTTCCATGCGCTGCGCGTCGGCGCCAAGGGCACCGAAATCCGCGGACAGCAGGGAGGGGGAAATGAGGATCATAAGAGGTCTCCTTCCAAACGATTTCGACAAGAGTATACAGAGTTGGGCTTTAAAAATCAAATTATTCTTTATTTTAGAAGAAATCTGTGCTATTATAACGCTTAATTCATCGAAACAGAGCAAAAAGAACTGGAGGAAACACAATGAACGTTGCTGTCATGGGTTATGGCACCGTCGGTTCCGGTGTCGTCGAGATCATCAACACCAAACACTCCTACATCAACTCCCGGACTTCCAAGGAAGATTTGGAAGTCAAATATATCCTGGACCTCCGGGACTTCCCCGGCGATCCGAACGCGTCCAAGATGACGAAGGACTTCAACGACATCCTGAACGACGACTCCGTCAAGATCGTGGCGGAGGCCATGGGCGGCGTGAACCCGGCGTTCGATTTCACCGCGAAGTGTCTGGCGGCCGGCAAGCACGTGGTCACCTCCAACAAGGAACTCGTGTCCACCCGCGGCCTGGAACTGCTGCAGATCGCCCGGGAGCACAACGTCAACTACCTGTTCGAAGCCAGCGTCGGCGGCGGCATCCCGCTCATCCGGCCCCTGGTCTTCTGCCTGGCGGGCAACGAGATCCAGTCCATCAACGGCATCCTGAACGGCACCACGAACTTCATCCTGACGAAGATGATCTATGAGAACCTCACCTTCGAAGAGGCCCTGAAGATCGCCCAGGACAACGGCTACGCGGAAAAAGATCCCACCGCCGACGTCGAGGGCATCGACGCCTGCCGGAAGATCGCCATCCTGGCCTCTCTGGCCTCCAACACATGGATCGACCCGGAGAAGGTCCACACCGAGGGCATCACCAAGATCATGCTGGAAGACGTGGCCTACGCGGGCAACTGCGAATGCGTCATCAAGCTCATCTCCACCATGGAGAAACTGGACGACGGCCGCTACTACATCGTCGTCAGCCCCGCGATCGTCTCGAAAGAGAGCCAGCTGGCCGCGATCGACGGCGTGTTCAACGGAGCGCTGGTCTCCGGGGACAACGTCGGAGACGTCGTCTTCTACGGGCAGGGCGCCGGCAAACTGGCCACCGCCAGCGCTGTGGTCGGCGACATCGTCGACTGCGCCAACCATATGGACGAACGCCGCATGATCGGCTGGGGCGAGGCGAAAGAAGGCCTGGTCGCCGACCCGCTCGACGTCAAGAACCGTTATTATATCCGCCTCAAGGTCGAGGATCCGGACCTCGCTCAGAAAGAGATCCGCTCCTCCTTCGGAGACATCTATCTGCTGGCGCGCAGCGGCGCCTTCAACACCGAGCTGGCCTTCCTGACCTCCGACTTCACGGAGCGGGAAGTCCGGGCGAAAGTCGACGGACTGACGTCCGCCAAACTGAAATCCCTCATCCGTCTGGCCCGCTGCTGAGCGCGGAAAAGGAGACAGGCATTTTATGGCACTGATAGTACAGAAATTCGGCGGGTCCTCCGTGGCTGACGCGGAACGGATCCAGAATGTCGCGAACATCGTCGCCGACACCTACCGGGAGGGCAACGACGTCATCGTCGTCGTCTCCGCGCAGGGCGACACCACGGACGATCTCATCGCCAAAGCCGAAGAGATCAACCCCCGGCACTCGCGCCGGGAAATGGACCAGCTGCTGGCCGCCGGCGAGCAGATCTCCATCTCCCTGCTAGCGATGGCGCTGGAAAAACTGCGCATCCCGGTCATCTCCCTGCTGGGCTGGCAGGCCGGCTTCAACACGAGCTCCGGCTACACCATGGCCCGCATCAAGAAGATCACGACCGACCGGCTGAATTCCGAGCTGGACAAGAACAAGGTCATCATCGTGGCCGGGTTCCAGGGCATCAACAAGTACGGCGACGTCACGACCCTCGGCCGCGGCGGCTCCGACACGTCCGCGGTGGCTCTGGCGGCGGCGCTCCACGCCGACAAATGCCAGATCTTCACCGACGTCGAAGGCGTCTACACCGCCGACCCGCGGAAGATCCCCAACGCCCGCAAACTGAAAGAGATCACATACGACGAAATGCTGGAACTTGCCACCCTCGGCGCCCAGGTCCTGAACAACCGGTCCGTGGAGATGGCAAAGAAATACAACGTGGAACTGGAGGTCCTCTCCAGCCTCAACCCCGTCCCCGGCACAATGGTCAAGGAGGTTGCCATTATGGAAAAAATGCTCATCCGAGGCGTCACCAAAGACGCGGATGTGGCCCGCGTATCCGTTCTGAAACTGGACGACAAGCCCGGTATCGCGTTCAAACTGTTCGACCGGCTCGCCGCCAAGAAGATCAACGTGGACATCATCCTGCAGTCCAACGGCCGCGACGGCACCAAGGACATCACCTTCACCGTCAACGAGGCCAACGCCGAACTGGCCAAAGAGTGCATCAAGGACGCCTTCCCGAACGTCGCGGACGAGGACATCATCGTCGACACGAACATCGCCAAAGTGTCCGTCGTCGGCGCCGGCATGGAGACCCATCCCGGCACCGCGTCCCGCATGTTCGACGCCCTGTATTCCGCGGGCATCAACATCGAGATGATCTCCACGTCCGAGATCAAGATCTCCGTCCTGGTGGAGAAGGATCAGGCCGACCGCGCCGTGTCCGCTGTCCACAAAGAGTTCTTCCCCGAGGACTGAACACAAAAAACAAGACCCGCCGAACCAGGCGGGTCTTTTCTTTGTCGATTTATTTCTTCTTGTTCAGGTCGGAGCCGTCGAGCATCTGACCGGAGGCCTGCTGCAGGCCCTGCTTGCCCCAGCGGTCTTTGAGGGACTCTTTATAGGGCTTCGGGTCGTCATACTTCTTCAGGGCGCGTTTGCCGGCGCCGGTGCCGAGGTACGCGGCCACGCTGTTGATGACCTTGCTGAGGTCCTCGGAGGCGTATTTCTCGATGATGGGCAGGAGGCCTTCCTCTTTGGCGGCCGCCATGCCGAGGATGGAGACGGCGATGAGGCTCTGGGTGTCCTTTTCTCCGTCGTCATAGTAGGTGCTGAACGTCTTGAAGAGCCGCTTCATGATGTTCTTGTCCTCCGAGCGGACGGCCAGCAGGATGTCCTCCAGCAGTTTCGGGTTCTCCCGCAGGTATTCCTCCGGCAGGAAGGTGCCGAACTTCGCCTCGTTCTCGTCGGCTTTGCCGGCGAATTCGGGGAAGATGGCTTCCAGGCGATACATGAGATCGACCGGCTCGAAACTGTCGGCGCTCTTCTTGGTCTTTTTCTTCTTGGGAGCCGGCGCCGCGGCCTTTTCTTCCGCGGCTTTGGCGGCCTTGGCCTTCTGCGCCTTTTCCGTGGAGCCGGCGGATACGAAGGTGGTGCCGAAGAAGTCCGCTACGGACTCGCCGACCTCGTTGGCGGCGGAGCGGATGTCCTTGGCGCCCCAGTCGTCGGATTCTGCCTCATAGAGCAGGGTGCCGAGGGTGGAGAACTCGTCTCCGTCCTTGCTGCCGAGGATGTCC
>JAGACE010000114.1 GCA_017614275.1 Clostridia bacterium
AACGGTCACAAAGTCTTCCCGCCGCAGATCGAGTCCGAGATCTCGAAGCACAATCAGATCTCCTCCTGCGCGGTCGTCGGCGTCAAAGATAATGATCACGCTCAGGGCGAATGCCCGGTCGCCTTCGTCGTCTTCTCGCACGACACAGAGGACATCCCCAAATGCACCGAAGAGGTATGGGAACTCTGCAAGAACGTGGAGCAGTCCTCCCGCCCGGTGGACATCGTCGTCCTTGACGAGATGCCGCGCGAAGGCATGGGCAAGATCGCCTACCGGAAGCTGGCGAGTGACTACAATGAAGCGCACAAGAAAGTCAGCTGAAATCAGCAATAAAAAAGACCACCCGAACGGGTGGTCTTTTTGTCTGTTGAAACTTAGCCGAAATATCTCTCCAGAAGGCCTTTGAACGCTTTGCCGTGGCGGGCTTCGTCTCTGGCCATCTCATGGACGGAATCGTGGATGGCATCCAGGCCGAGTTCCTTGGCTTTCTTGGCCAGCTCGGTCTTGCCTTCTGTGGCGCCGAATTCGGCGTCGACTCTCATTTCGAGATTCTTCTTGGTAGAGTCGGTCAGGACCTCACCGAGCATCTCCGCGAAACGGGAGGCATGGTCTGCCTCTTCGAATGCGGCCTTTTCCCAGTACAGGCCGATCTCGGGATAACCTTCGCGGAACGCGACACGGGACATGGCCAGATACATGCCGACTTCGGAGCACTCACCGTTGAAGTTCTCGCGAAGACCGTCTTTGATCTCCTCGGGAACATCGGATGCGATGCCGACGACATGTTCAGCCGCCCAGTTCATGTCTCCGCCCATCTCGTTGAACTTGGAAGCCGGAGCTTTGCAGATGGGGCATACGAAATCGGCGGGAAGAGACTCACCTTCATAAACGTAACCGCAGATGCTGCATACGAATTTTTTCATTTTGTAATACCTCCGTATATTATTTTGACAGTTTCAGTCTAAAGGGTCTGTCGCACATTTGTCAACTGTAATCTGTCAGGCCCCCAGCAGAGACTGCAGGATGGCCAGACCCTTGTCGATCTCCTCGATGGAGATGGTCAGCGGAGGAAGGAACCGAAGCACGTTTCCGTGGGCCGTCAGCGTCAGGAGGCCCCTGGAAGCCAGGGCCTGTGACGTCTGGCCGGCGTCGGCGCCGATCATCTGCAGACCGATCATCAGACCCTTGCCTTTGATGGCCTCGATGTTCCCGGAGCGCATGTTCGCCACAGCGGCGGCGATGTAATTCCCCTTCTCCCGGACCTCCAGCAGGAACTGGTCGTCCATGGTCTTCAGGACCTCCAGTGCCGCGGCAGCCGCGATGGGATTGCCGCCGAAGGTGGAGGCGTGGGTCCCGGGTCCCAGCGTCGGCCGGGCCTTCTCGGAGACGAGGAAGCCGCCCATGGGCAGACCGCCGGCGATGCCCTTGGCAAAGGACACGGCGTCCGGTTCGATGTCATAGTCCTGGAACGCGAAGAGCGTGCCGGTCCGGCCGACGCCGGTCTGGACCTCGTCGATCAGAAGGAGCCAGTCGTTCTTTTTGCAGAGCTCCGCGACGTTCTTCACATACTCTTTGTCCAGCGGATTGACGCCGCCCTCGCCCTGGATGAGTTCCATCATGACCGCGCAGACGGTGTCGTCGGCGGTCAGGACCAGATCCGAGAAGTCGTTGGGGGTGGCGTACAGAAACCCCTCCGTGAAGGGATAGAAGTACTGGTGGAACATGTCCTGCCCGGTGGCCTTCAGCGTGGTGATGGTCCGGCCGTGGAAGGAGTCCTTCAGGGTGACGACCGTGGCTCTCCCCTCGCCGTACTTGTCGTAGCTGTATTTCCGGGCCAGTTTGATGATGCCCTCGTTGGCCTCCGCGCCGGAGTTGCCGAAGAACGCGGCGCTCATCCCGGTGCGGGTGCAGAGCTGCTCGGCGAGGAGCGCGCAGGGCTCGGTGTAGTACAGGTTCGACATGTGGCCGAGCTTGAGCGCCTGATCGTAGATCGCCTTCGCCCAGGCCTCGTTGCCGTAGCCCAGGGAATTGACGCCGATGCCGCTCGTGAAGTCGATGTATTCGTTGCCCTCGGGATCGTACACGGTGGCTCCCTTGCCGTGGTCGACGGCGATGGGGTTCCGACCGTAGGTCCCCAGCACGTACTGCTGGTCGAGGGCCATGAGTTCTTTGGTGGTCATGTGTTGTCCTCCCCTCTCCAGATCATGGTGCCGATGCCCTTGTGGGACAGCACTTCGATGAGGATGGAGTGCGGCACCCGGCCGTCCAGGATATGGGTCCGGGCCACGCCGTTCATCACTGCGTACTCACAGCAGTCCACTTTGGGGATCATGCCGCCCTTGAGGACCCCGGACTCCTTCAGCTCGGGGATGTCGTCGAGGGTGATCCGGCCGATCAGGGACGATTCATCGTCTTTGTCCCGCAGGACCCCGGCGATGTCCGTCAGCAGGATCAGTTTGCAGGCATGGCAGGCGATGGCGATGCGTGCCGCAGCGGTGTCCGCGTTGACGTTGTAGCACTTGTTGCCGTCGGTGCCCTGCGCCACTGTGGAGATGACCGGGATCATCCCGCTGCCGATGGTGTGGTAGATGACTTCGGGGTCGATGTCCTCGATCTCGCCGACGAGGCCGTAATCGCAGCCGTCTCCGGTGTCGAGTTTGACCGCCTTGATCATGTTGTCGTCCATGCCGGACAGGCCGACCGCTTTGCCGCCGGCGTCGTTGATGAGCTTGACGAGGTCCTTGTTGACCTTGCCGCAGAGGACCATCTGGACGATGTCCATCGTCTCCTGGTCCGTATACCGCAGGCCGTTGACGAATTTGCTCTCCTTGCCCGTCTTGTTCAGCATGGCGGAGATCTCCGGGCCGCCGCCGTGCACGACGATGACGCGGACGCCGATGAGAGACAGCATGACGATGTCGTCGATGACCGCTTTCCGAAGTTCCTCGGAGATCATCGCGTTTCCGCCGTATTTGATGACGACGGTCTTTCCGTTGTATCTCTGGATGTAAGGCAGCGCTTCGATGAGCGTCTGGGCCCTCTGCTCCGGAGTGATGTTCAATGCAGTATCCATAGTCTTTCTCCTAAAACGGCTCGGTCAGGTCCGATAGTCGCCGTTGATCTTGACATAATCGTACGTGAGGTCGCAGCCCCAGCAGGTGGCCTCTCCGCTGCCCTCCGACAGGTCGACGCGGATGATGACCTCCTCTTCCAGCAGGATCTCCTTGGCGCGTTCTTCCGAGAAGTCGACGCCCCGTCCGTTCTCACAGACGACGACTTCGCCCTTGTCGGACGCGAAGGCGATGCGCACCTGTTCCGGGTCGAACGGCACGCCGGCGTAGCCCAGCGCGCAGAGCACCCGGCCCCAGTTGGCGTCAGCGCCGAAGATGGCGGCCTTGGTCAGCGAGGAGTTGATCACGCTCTTGGCCAGGGTCTCGGCGGCGGCCTCGTCGGACGCGCCGGAGACCGTACAGGTCATGAGATGGGTAGCCCCCTCCCCGTCTTTGGCCATCAGCCGGCACAGGTACAGACAGACGGCGTACATCGCGTCCCGGAAAGCCTCGTAGTCGGCGCCTTCTGCGGCGATGCACCCATTGCCCGCCAGGCCGTTGGCCAGCACGATGCAGGTGTCGTTCGTGGACATATCTCCGTCGACGGAGATGCGGTTGAAGGTCTTCCCGACCACGTCCCGCAGCGCCATGTCCAGCAGTTCTGTGGAGACCGCCGCGTCGGTGGTCAGATAGCAGAGCATGGTGCCCATCTGCGGGTGGATCATGCCGCTGCCCTTGGAGATGCCGCCGATGTGGGCGGTCTTCCCGCCGACTTCGAATTCGAACGCGATCTCCTTTTTCACGGTGTCGGTCGTCATGATGGCACGGGCCAGAGCATCGGACGCCTCGGGACTGTGGTCCAGCTGCGCGACCAGCTCCGGCAGAGCGGCCTCGATGGCCTCCACGTTCAGCCGGAGGCCGATGACGCCGGTGCTGGAGACCAGCACGTCGGACGCCTTCACGTCAGCCGCTCCGGATACCAGTTCCACTTCCCTGCGGCAGACAGCGTCTCCCTCCGGAGCGCAGGCGTTGGCGATGGAACTGTTGACGATCAGAGCCTGCGCGCTGCCGTCCTTCAACTGCTCCTGATCGAGCAGCACCGGAGACGCTTTGACCAGATTGGTCGTAAAAACGCCTGCGGCGGCGCAGGGGACCTCCGAGACCAGCAGACCGAGGTCATTCTTGTCTGCCGGTGAGGACGGCTTGATGCCCGCCCTGAGGCCTGCAGCGGCAAAGCCCTTCGCGGCACAGATGCCGCCGGGGATCTGTTTCATAAAGATCTCTCCTTAAAGGTCGAGGTTATTGTAAAAATCGGTGCCCTCGAAGGTCGCGAAATAGTCCTTCGGGGTCTCGGCGCGGCGGATGAGTTCCACACTGCCGTCTTCTTTCAGCAGCAGTTCCGCGCATCGGAGTTTCCCGTTGTAGTTGTAGCCCATGGAGTAGCCGTGGGCCCCGGCGTCGTGGATGAAGAGATAGTCGCCCATGGCGATTTCCGGCAGTTCCCGGTCGATGGCGAACTTGTCGCTGTTCTCACAGAGGGAGCCGGTCACGTCGTAGACGTGGTCGCAGGGCGCATCCTCTTTCCCGAGCACCGTGATGTGGTGGTAGGCGCCGTAAATGGCCGGTCGCATCAGGTTGACCGCGCAGGCGTCGACACCGATGTACTCTTTGTAGATGTGCTTCTCGTGGATCGCCTTCGTGACGACCGCGCCGTAGGGCGCCAGCATGAAGCGGCCCATCTCGGTGTAGATGGCCACGTCGTCCATGCCCGCCGGCACCAGAGTGTTTTCATAAGCCTGTCGGACGCCCTCGCCGATGACGAGGATGTCGTTCGGGGTCTGGTCGGGTCGATACGCGACGCCGACGCCGCCGGACAGGTTGATGAA
>JAGACE010000115.1 GCA_017614275.1 Clostridia bacterium
CATCTACAACGCCATGCCCATCGAAGGCGTCGAAGCGCTCGTCGCCTACATGAAAGAGTTCGAAGAAGAACACACTGCAGAATAAAAGGAGATCATGATCCATCATGTATAAAGTCCTGACACTCAACAACATCTCGGAGGCCGGCCTTTCGCAGCTGGACCCCGCCAAATACACCGTCGGCTCTGACATCAAGGACCCGGACGCCATCCTGGTCCGCAGCGCCAACATGCACGACATGGAGTTCTCACCGAACACCTTGGCCATCGCCCGCGCCGGCGCCGGCACGAACAATGTGCCCGTGGACCGGTGCGCGGAAGAGGGTATCGTTGTCTTCAACACCCCCGGCGCCAACGCCAACGCGGTCAAGGAACTGGTGCTCTGCTCCCTGTTCCTGACGTCCCGGAAGATCATCCCCGGCGTCGAGTTCGCCAACTCCCTCAAGGGCAAGGGCGACGAAGTCGGGGCGCTCGTCGAGAAGGGCAAATCCGCCTTCGCGGGCCCGGAGATCTCCGGCAAGACCCTCGGCGTCGTCGGCCTCGGCGCCATCGGCGTCCGTGTGGCCAATGCGGCCCGGACCCTCGGCATGAAGGTCTACGGCTACGACCCCTTCCTCTCGGTCGACGCCGCCTGGAACCTGTCCAGCCACATCGTCCACGCCAAGAACCTGGACGAGATCTTCCAAAACTGCGACTATATCACGGTCCATGTCCCGCTGACCGATGAGACCCGGGACACCGTCTGCAAAGAGTCCCTCGCCAAGATGAAGGA
Organism: Clostridia bacterium; assembly: GCA_017614275.1. Classification (GTDB taxonomy): domain Bacteria; phylum Bacillota; class Clostridia; order Oscillospirales; family Acutalibacteraceae; genus RUG420. Next base: position 770 of record JAGACE010000115.1, read on the forward strand.
CGGGGTCCGCATCCTCAACTTCGCCCGCGGCGAACTCGTCAACACGGAAGACCTGATCGAAGCGCTGGAGAGCGGCAAGGTCGCCGCTTATGCCACCGACTTCGCGGACGACGCGCTCCTGGGCATCCCCGGCGTCATCACCATGCCCCACCTCGGCGCCTCCACGCCCGAGTCCGAGGACAACTGCGCGCAGATGGCCGCCTATGAGCTCGTCGAGTACATCGAGAACGGCAACATCCGCAACTCGGTCAACCTGCCGAACGCCGACATGGCCCGCGTCTGCAAGAACCGGCTCTGCGTCATCCACAAGAACGTGCCGAACGTCCTGCGCGGCATCACCAGCCAGTTCGTGGACTCCAACATCAACGACTTCATGAACCGGTCCAAGGGAGACATCTCCTACACCATCCTGGAAGTCAACGGCGACATCTCCGACGAGATGCTCGACACCATCCGGGAGATCCCCGGCGTCGTCCGGGTCCGCGCCATCTACGGCTGAATCCGACAAACAAAAAAGCAGCTCGCTTGCGAGCTGCTTTTCTATTTCTCAGGATCACAGTTCTTCGACCATGGAGACGCCGTCGATGCCGCGGATGGTCTCCAGGATCTGCTCGGACGTCAGGTCGTTCTGGAAGCGGAGCGTGAAGATGGCGCTGGAGTTCACGCCGTCTTTCTCGTTGGTGCGGGTGACCTCCAGGCTCCGGACCCGGACGTTCTGCGCTTTCAGTTCCTCGAACAGGGTCTCCAGCACGGAGCGGCTGCGGAATTCCAGATAGACGTTGGTCTCCGGAAGACGGTGCACCACGAAGTGCTCGAGCCGGGAAAACAGGAGTTCCGAGACCAGGACGAGGAGCGCTGCCAGGAGCCCGCCCTCGTAGAACCCCGCGCCGATGGCAAGGCCCACGATGGCGCTGGTCCACAGACCGGCCGCCGTGGTCAGTCCCTTGATCCGGTTGCGGCGGGTGACGATGATGGTCCCGGCGCCGATGAAGCCGATGCCGGCGATGACCTGGGCCCCGAGCCGGGCCATGTCGGTGAAATAGCCTTCCGTCAGGAACAGGTACTGGCCGGTCAGCGTGGTGACCGCCGCGCCGACACAGATGAGGATGTGCGTCCGGAACCCTGCCGGACGGCGCTTGAACTCGCGCTCCAAACCGATCAGAGCGCCGCAGAGGAAGGTCAGCCCCAGGCGGAGGGCGACGGACGCGAACGTCACATCGCGGAACGCGTCAAACACAGAAAACATATCGCTTCACTCCTTCCTCAGATCTCTTTGACCGTATAGACTTCGTCCAGCTCCGACAGCCGGGCGATCAGCCGATGGTGGGGTTCCCGCTTTGCCAGACGCAGATACAGGACCGCATTCGGTTTCTGCACGATCTGCTCTTTGCCGTGGTGGATGTCCATGTCGTAGATCTCGATGTCCTGCGCCTTCAGGACCCGCAGGATCTCCCCCATCTCCGACATCGATCGGAACTCGACGTAGAGGTTGATGTTGCGGGAATAGTCGATGAAGAGGTCCTCCAGCGGCCGCAGCAGCCAGATGGTCAGCAGGATCAGCAGGAAGGCGATGAGCGCGCATTCGTAAAACGCCGCGCCGACCACGAGCCCCAGGCAGGCAGAGGCCCACAGCCCCGAGGCCGTCGTCAGACCCTTCACCTTCTGCTGGTTCGTGGCGATGACCGTGCCGGCGCCGAGAAAGCCGATGCCGTTGATGACCTGTGCGCCGAACCGCGAGACGTCGGTCTTCAGCCCGATGTGCTCTGCCAAAGGCGCCCAGTCCGTGGTCAGCATGACGTACTCATACTGGCTCAGCACCATCGTCAGCGCCGCGCCGATACAGACGATGGCATACGTCCTCGGTCCGGCGGGACGGTTGCGGAGCCCCCGGTTCAGACCGACGAGCCCGCCCATGACCATGGCCAGAAGCAGACGCAGCAGCAACGACGCTGTATTCAGTTCCCGTAACCAATCCAGTTGACTCAGCATGTTACAAGACCTCCGTTTCCCCTATTGTAACACTTGGCGGGGTTTTGGCAAGTTTTTACGATGCGCGGTTCGTACAAAAGACCTTGTCAACCAGGGAGCCCTATACTATAATGAGGGTGTTCGAATGAGTTTCCGCTCACCCCAACAGATCAACAAGCAAAGGAGATTTTGAACCATGAAAAACAGATCCTTCTCCCGGTTCTTCGTCGTACTGCTGGCCGTGGCCATGGTCTTTATGATGACCGGCTGCTCCGAGACCACCAGAAACTTCCTGAAGAACGGCTGGGACTACGAAGTCGACGGCGTCAAGATCGAGCCCGGCTTCGACGGCACCTATGAATATGTCGCTCCGGCCGCGAACGGCTCCGCTGCGGATCCCTCCGCTTACGGTTCCTATTCCCGCCCCGCCGCTGCCGGCTCCTCTTCTGCCGCAGCCGGTTCCA
>JAGACE010000116.1 GCA_017614275.1 Clostridia bacterium
GCAGGTCCTTTCCCAGATGCCGGACGTCGGGCGGAAGGAAGCCGTGAAGCAGTCTATGTCGAGGCTGCGGATCGTCTTCTCCACGCTGGCGGACATCGTCCCGAAGTACGGGAAGACGCTCGTCAGTTTGCTGTCGTCTCCGTAGGCGACGACACCCGGTACCAGGATGACCGGATAAGAGGTCTTTTTCGAGATCATTTCAGTTCCCTCCAGGATACTCGTTTACTAAAAAATATTCATCTGAAATTTTACCATTTCATTCAGTTCTGTGTCAAACTATATATAGGGCGTATTGCCAAAATCCGGCGGGTCGCTTATAATAAGGCGATTTCACACGGACCGGGGTGATGACATGACCGTTTACCTCCACTCTCTGGGGTGCAAAGTGAATCAGTACGACACCGAGGCGCTGGCGGAGCAGTTCCGCGCGGCGGGCTTCGACGTGTCCGACGCCCCGGAAGGGTGCGACGTCTGTGTCATCAACTCCTGTACCGTCACGGCGGTCGCCGACCAGAAATCCCGTCAGGCGATCCGCCACTTCCGGCGCATGAACCCGGACGCCTGCATCGTCCTCAGCGGCTGTATGGTCCAGGCCTACCCGGAGAAAGCCGCGGCCCTGGAGGCCGCCGACATCGTGGCCGGGGTCCGGGATCAGGAAAAGATCATCGCCGAGGTCCGGGACTTCTTCGCGCAGAAGCAGAGCGGAGAGACGCCGGCTCCCCTGGTGGACGTGCGGGAGCACGACCGGGACGAATCGTTCCAAAACATGCCCATCGAGACCTTTCGCGGGCGCACCCGCGCCTTCATCAAGATCCAGGACGGCTGCGACCGCCGCTGTTCCTACTGCATCATCCCGACCGCCCGGGGGCGCAGCCGCTCCCGGACCCCGGAGGATCTGGAGGCGGAACTCCGGACGATCCGGGACGCCGGATACCGGGAAGTCGTCCTCGTCGGCATCAACTTCTGCTGTTACGGGCCGGACCTGGGGCTCTCCTTCACCGACCCCGTCGAACTGGCCTGCCGGATGGGCTTCGACCGGGTCCGCATCGGCTCTCTGGAGTTCGACAACATCGACCGGGCATCCATCGAGGCCCTGGCAAAGCATCCGAACTTCTGTCCCCAGTTCCACGTCTCCCTGCAGAGCGGCTCCGACACCACGCTGCGGCGCATGCATCGCAACTATGACACGGCGGCCTATGAGGCCCTCTGCCGGACGCTGCGCGAGACGTTCCCCGACGGGACCGTCACCACGGACATCATGACGGGCTTCCCCGGAGAGACAGAAGAGGACTTCGAGGCGTCTCTGGCCTTCGCAAAGAAGATCGGCTTCGAGAAGATCCACGTCTTCCCCTTCTCCCCCCGCGCCGGCACGCCGGCCGCGAAGATGGAGCCGCAGGTCCCCAAAGCCGTACGGAAAGAGCGCTGCCGCCGGATGATCGCCCTAGGCGACGAACTGCGGGAAGCGTTCCTGCAGAAACAGGTCGGGAGGACCGTGGAGGTCCTGTGCGAGACCTTCGAGGACGGCTTCGTCACCGGTTACACAAAAAACTACACCCCCGTCCGTTTCCCGGCCGGGAGTGCGCTGCACAATGAACTTGTCTCCGTCCTTCTGACCGGCGTCGACCGTGAGCACGACGCCTGCGTCGGAGTCCTTACAACATGACGATCTCCTCCGAGTACTCTGTCCCGCAGGGCAGGATCCTCGGTGTCGCCAGATTATACAGATTCGTCGCCCGGCACTCCAGTTCGAAGAGGTGTCGGGCCGTTTCATCGAGGTCCGCGATCGCGCCCGGTTTCGTGATGACCGGGAGGGTGGCGGACTCTTTTGCGGCCTTCAGGAGCTCCAGGCCCCGCTCGGTGGAGCCGAGCACCCGCAGGTAGGGCACCGCGGCGCGGTCCTCCGGGAGGATGCCGAGGTACAGGGCCGTGACGATGCGCCGGATGCGGGAATGGGTGTACCGCTTCGTCTTGACGATGTCGTACAGTTCCTCCAGCGAGGTGGCGCTCTGGATGGCGTTGAAGATGCGGTTCTCCAGGCCCTCGGAGACGTCCGGCGCCCGGCGGATGTCCTCCGCCGTCAGCATGCGGAGCCGGGACAGGATGGCGCGTTCGCTCTCCTCGACCCGGACCGGGGCGCGGCCCACGGCCGCCATCCGGCGGAACTCCTCCGCCGTGGTCTCCGGCATGTAGTCAAAGGCCCGTTCATCGCCCCGCTCCAGCAGGATCCGCAGCATGGAGGCGCTGGCGAACTCGTCGGTCGGGGTCATGTCGTCGTGGCGGGTGCCCATCCGGGGATAGGATTCGACCGCGATCCCGCTGCGGAGCCGCTCCAGTTCTTTCAGGTACTCGACGGCCAGGATATTGTTCGGGCCCTCCAGCACATCGGCGATGTCGGCGCCGTAAACGCTTCGGACGGCATAGGCTCTGGCGGTGGGATAGCTCACGCCGCCGGAGAGCTCGGTTTTGATGAGTTCATCGACCTTCGGGTCGGTGACGGCCGCCGCCGCTTTTTTCAGCAGGGCGAGGTCTTCGCACTCCGCGCCGAAGCTGAGAGCATCGACACACCCGAGCGCGTCGAGGACCGAGACGCCGCCGCGGGCGAAGACTTCCGCCGTAGCGACCGCGAAAGGCACCGGCAGTTCGAGGACGA
>JAGACE010000117.1 GCA_017614275.1 Clostridia bacterium
GTAGTGCTGCAGGGCCAGGATGGTGGTGGGTACCAGGATGGCGCACTGTTTGCCGTCGGCGATGCACTTGAACGCCGCCCGCAGAGCCACCTCCGTCTTGCCGAAGCCGACGTCTCCGCAGAGCAGCCGGTCCATGGGATGGGCGCGCTCCATGTCGCGCTTGATCTCGTGGACACAGCGCAGCTGGTCATCGGTCTCATCGTATTCGAAGCGGCGCTCGAAGTCGGACTGCATGTCGATGTCCGGCGAGAACGCGTACCCCGGTGTGTTCAGCCGGGTGGCGTAGAGCTCGGTCAGTTCTTTCGCCATGTCTTTGACCGCTGCCCGGACCTTCGAGCGGGACTTCTCCCACTCCTTGGAGCCGAGGCGGTTCACCTTCACGCGGCTCGTGTCGTCCTTCGGGCCGATGTATTTGGAAACCAGATCCAGCTGGGTGACGGGCACATAGAGCGCGTCGCCCTTGGCGTAGCGGATCTTCAGATAGTCTTTCGTGACGCCGGTGACGGTCATCTTCTCGATGCCCTCGAAGATGCCGATGCCGTGCAGGGAGTGGACGACATAGTCGCCCTTGTGGAGTTCGTCCAGGCTGTGGAACGCGTTCGCGGCATTGCGGCTGCGCATGCGTTTGCGCAGCTTGCCGACGGCCCGGCTGCCCTCCGAGATGATGAGGAACTTCGAGTCCGGGAACTGGACGCCTGCGCTGAACGCGCCCGCCAGCACGCTGATCCGTCCTTTGGGGAACTCGTTCGGGACCACGGAGTACCAGACGGCTTTGTAGCCGGCCTCCTCCAGGTCCTCCGCCAGCTGTTTCGCGGCCTTGTTCGTCCCGGCGGTCACCACGGTCGTGTACTCCCGGACGCGCGGCGGGAAGCAGTCCTGCTCCAGGGAGGAGAACGTCCCGTTCCACTGGGGCGTCTGCCCGAGGGTCAGACTGAAGAGGTCTCGCACGGGCAGGTCGAAACTGCCCCGGGCAAAGTTGTCGAGGTAGAAAAAGTCCGCGTGTTCATAGTCGGAGACAAGGTCCTTGTAGGAGATGATCAGGTCGCCCAGGCCCTTGACGTAGTCGCCGGTCTCCAGCGCGGCCTTCACGTCTTCGCGGTACAGTTTGACGGTCCCGTTCACGCGTTCCTTGACGGCTCCGCTCTCCGCGGCGATCAGCAGATCGCCCTCCTGCAGATAGCCGAGCGGCGTGCAGGCGTGTTCGTAGCAGACGTTCAGATATTTGTCGATGCACAGGTCCCGCCCGGACCGGACGGCGTCGGCGTCGGCCTTCATCCGGGCCCTCGCCAGGTCCGCGTTCTTCGAGCGGACCTTGCCGGCCAGGCGCAGGAGCTCGTCTGCCAGGGCGTCCGGGTCCTCCGGGAACACCTCCGCGGACGGGGTCAGCAGGACGCGGTCGGTCTTGTCCGTCCGGCGCTGGGACTCCACCTCGAACTCCGCGATGGTGTCGACGGTGTCCCCCCACAGCTCCATGCGGTAGGGGCGCTCCCGCTCCGGCGGGAAGAAGTCCACGATGCCGCCCCGGACGGAGAACTGGCCGTGGCCCTCCACCACGTCCGCCCGCTAGTAGCCGGCGGCCACGAAGTCTTTCTTCAGCGCGTCGAGGGAGATGTCCGAGCCGGTCTTCAGTTCGATCATGCGGGACGCCAGCACGTCCGGCGGCACGGTCTTCTGGACGGCCGCCTCCGCGGGCACCAGCAGGACGTCCGCGGTCCCGAGGACCCAGGCGGACAGGGCGCCCATGCGCTGCTGCTCATACTCCCGGGACCGGACCTGGTCCGACAGGAACGTCAGGTCCTTGGCCGGCAGCACGACGGCGTTCGTGCCCATGGTGGCGAAGTCCTCCGCCATCTTCACGGCCGTGCCTTCGTCCGGGACGAGGGCCATGGCGCGCCGGCGGCTGCCGGAGGCGTTCAGGGACTCCAGCAGGGCGTGGATCAGGTACACTTTGTGCATCGCCGTAGCGCCGAGGATGCCGAACGGGTACCGGCCCGAACGGATGTCGTTCAGGATCGCCTGATACTGTTCATGGTGTTCGATCGCTTTGGAAAAGCCGGACATGGGAAACCTCTCTCATAACGGGTATTGCCCCCTCTTCATCAAAGAGGGGGTGTCGTTATGCTGCTTTTTGCTTTAGTTGTAGAGGCTCATCGCCTCGTTGATGTCGCCTTCCACGATGAGTTCGGCGGCGCGGGCCGCATTTTTCAGGGCCTCTTCCACCGCTTTCTGCTCCCCGCTCGGGAACTTGCCGAGGACATAGTCCGCGAGGTCCATGTCCGGGTGGGTCTTCGCCCCGATGCCGAGGCGGATGCGCGGGAATTCGTCGGTGCCCATGCACTCGATGATGGACTTCAGGCCGTTGTGGCCGCCGGCGGAACCCTTGCGGCGGATGCGCAGTTTCCCGGGGGCCAGGTTCACGTCGTCCGAGAGGACGATGACGTTGTGGGTGGGGATCTTGTAGAAGGACCGGGCCTCCTCGATGGCCTCCCCGCTGTTGTTCATGTACGTGGTGGGCTTCATGAGGATGACCTTCTGCCCCGCCAGCACACACTGACCGGTCAGCGCGTGGAACTTCACGCGGTCCACAGACACGCCCTGTTCCCGGGCGAGCTCGTCGACGGCCAGCCACCCGATGTTGTGCCGGGTGTTCTCATATTTGGAACCCGGGTTGCCCAGCCCCGCGATGATGTACATGGGCCGGTTCCCGGTGAATCGTTCAAAAAAACTCATAGAGTGTCCTCAGTCCTTCTGCAGTTTCCGGGCGGCGATGTCGTTGAGCGCGGCCAGCTGTTCGCGGTCGTTCGCGCCCAGGACGACGTCGGCGTTCTCCGTGACGAAGACCCCGGCGTTCTTGCCCTCCTGCTTCAGGATGTAGATGGTATCGGTCAGGTAGTATTCGTGTGCCGCGTTCTCCGTGGTCAGCTGGCCGAGGGAGGCGATGAGCTCGTTGCGGCGGAACCAGTAGGCGCCCGAGTTGACGTTGCGGATGCGGAGTTCCTCCTCCGTGGCGTCCTTCTGCTCGACGATGCGCTCGAAGCTGCCGTCGGCGCCCTGGATGATGCGGCCGTAGCCGGTGGGGTCGTCCAGCGCGGCGCAGATGACGGTGACGGCGTTCTGCCGGGCCTCATGGAGGGCCAGGCTGGCCGCGATGGTCTCCGCGTCCATGAAAGGCGCGTCGCCGTTCAAAATGAGGACGTTGTCCGCGTCCGAGGCGTTCAGGAAGTCGAGCGCCATCATGACGGCGTGGCCGGTGCCGAGGCGCTCCCGCTGCCAGCAGATGGCGGCGCGGTCCCCGACATAGTCCTCCAGCTGTTCGCCGTAGGCCCCGACAACGAGGATCTTCTCCTCCACGTCGCTCTGTTCGACGGCGTCCAGGACCCAGTCGATCATCGGCCGGCCCAGGACTTCCATCATGGGTTTCGGTTTGTTCGCTTTCATGCGTTTCCCCTCGCCGGCGGCGAGGACGACAGCGCAGTTTTTAGACATAGGTTACTTCCTCCAGAAGGACATGAATGCTTCTTCCGCAGCTTTTGCGGCCTTCGTGGCGGTCTCCGCCGCCTTCGTCGTGGCCTCGGCCATCTCCTGTCCGTAGCCCCGCTGCATGCCGAAGCTGACCAGGAGGTTCAGCAGCGTATACAGGATGAGGGCCGCCAGGAGAGCGGCGAGGATGCTGGTGCCGCCCCTCCGTTTGAGGAAGACGGACCGCGCGTCATCGTTCTCGATGGTCTTGGCCTTCGCCAGCAGCTGTTCGCAGCGGCGCTTGTACAGCGTGTTCGCGAACATGCCCATGAGGAGGTGGATGGCCAGGATGATGTAGTGGTTGATCTGCAGCGCGAGCGGCGGCTGCGGCATCTTTTCCATGATGTCCGCCATGGCCTGCTCCGCGGCCTCCTGATCCTGCGCGTCGGTCAGGACATACTGTTTGGCGAGCGCGGTGGCTTCGCTGTAGTACTCGACGACGCTGTCCAGCGAGCACAGGGGCACGATGAACTGCAGGAGGATCAGCAGGATGGCCAGACCGTACATGCGGCGATAGGCGCTCCACAGGGTCGGGAACAGCAGCGCCGCGAAGTTCCCGGTGAACGTCCGCTTCGTGCGGTCCATCAGGAAGAACTTCGGGATGTACTTGTTCTTGTTGGCCTGGATGACCTCGCCGTACTCCCGGACCCGGAAGTCTCCGAGCATCTCCTCCGGCCCGATGACCCGCGTGGTGGGGCGCATCTCGCCGTGGTCTCCGGTGGTATAGGAGGCGTAGTTGCCGTATTCGTTGTCGAAGGGCAGGCCGTCCGGGCGCGTGTCCCGGCCGCCGGAGCCGAAGGTCTGCGCCCGCTTGCGGGCCGCCTCTTCTTCTCTGGCTTTCAGGTCGGCCTCTTCCCGCTCCTTGCTGTAGGGGATCTCCCAGACGTAGCCCGAAGCGTGTTGGTTCTCATAAAGGCAGTGCCCGACCTCTTTCCAGCAGGCGCGGTGGCCCGGAGCGCCGCATTCGGGGCAGACGACGACGTCGTCGCCCTCTTCGAAGGGCTTGAGGCAGTAGGGACACTGGACGTATCTCAGATCCATGGAAACGGTTCCTTTCTGTGGGACTAAATCGCCGACATTATACCGCAAACGAAATTTCTTTACAACTCTATAAAGGTTTTATATAATATTCAGAGTTTCCAACCATATCAGAACCTAACGCAAAGGAAGGGTATTCCCATGCTGCAATACGAAGAACTGCGCCTTGCCGTTCTGGAGAACGAGAAGCCCCTGCAGGAGCTGAAAGAGGCCCTCGGCCTGGACGCCATGAAGGAAGAAGTGGCGAAGCTGGAGGCCGAGGCCGCCAAAGACGGTTTCTGGGACGATGTGGAGAATTCACAGACGGTCCTGAAAGAGACCAGCCGGCTGAAGGCGCGCATCGCCAAATATGAAAAACTCGAGGGCCTCTATGAGGACACCCTCGTCATGATCGAACTGGCCGATGAAGAGGGCGATGAATCGCTCTATGACGAGTGCAGGGAGAGCGCCGATCAGGTGAAAGCGGAGCTGGAAGCCATGACGCTGTCCACCCTGCTCTCCGGCGAGTACGACGACTCCAACGCGCTCCTGACGTTCCACGCGGGCGCCGGCGGCACGGAGGCTCAGGACTGGGCCGCCATGCTGTTCCGCATGTACAACCGCTGGGGCGAGCGCCACGGCTACAAGGTCAAGACGCTGGACTACCTCGACGGCGATGAAGCGGGCCTCAAGTCCGCCACCATCCTCATCGAGGGCGAGAACGCCTACGGCTATCTGAAGTCCGAAGCGGGCGTCCACCGGCTGGTCCGGGTCTCCCCCTTCGACTCCCAGGGACGCCGCCACACGTCCTTCGCCTCGGTCGAGGTCATGCCGGAGATCGACGACAGCATCGAAGTCGACCTGCGGCCCGAGGACATCGAGATGGAAGTGTACCGCGCCTCCGGCGCCGGCGGGCAGAAGGTCAACAAGACCTCCTCGGCCGTCCGTCTCATCCACAAGCCCACGGGCATCGTGGTCAGCTGCCAGGTCGAGCGGTCCCAGCATCAGAACAGAGAAGTCTGTATGCGCATGCTGAAGTCCAAACTCATCGAAATCAAAGAGCGCGAACACCTCGACAAGATCGAGGACATCAAGGGGGACCAGCTGCAGATCGCCTGGGGTTCCCAGATCCGCTCCTACGTCTTCATGCCCTACACGCTGGCCAAGGACACCCGCACCGGCTACGAGATGGGCAACATCAACGCCGTCATGGACGGCGACATCGACGGCTTCATCAACGCCTACCTGAAAATGAAGTCGCTCGAAGCTATGGAGAAAGGGAATTGACTTTATAATATAAGACTGTTATAATTGTTGCCACCCTTGCTCCGGACGAAGCAGGTCCGGGGCCATAAGTCCAAA
>JAGACE010000118.1 GCA_017614275.1 Clostridia bacterium
GAAGTCGGGCCCTCCGGCATCCGCGTCAACTGCATCGCCCCGGGCGTCATCGACACGAAGATGAACGCGATGCACTCCGAGGAGACCATGGCCGGTCTCGCCGAAGACACGCCTCTCGGGCGCCTCGGCACGCCGGAAGACGAGGCCAATGTGGCCGTCTTCCTCGCCGGTCCCCGGGCCTCCTTCATGACCGGACAGGTCCTGGGAGTCAACGGCGGCCTGGTGATCTGAACAACAAAAAAGACCGCGCAGCAGCGCGGTCTTTTTGTTTGTGTCCTCAGAGTCTGGAGACCAGGTCCAGCAGGACTTCCGACAGGGCGGTCTCCGCCAGAGCGTTCATCTCCAGGTAGGAGTCGGAGGCGACGTCTCCGGCGTCGTCGGAGATCTTCCGGATGGCCAGGAACGGGGTCTCCAGACGGTCGCAGACCGTGGCGAGGGCCGCGGTCTCCATGTCGAAGGCCTCGATGTCGAACTGCTTTCGGTACTCCTCTTTCTTCACGGGGTCGGCCAGGAAGAAGTCGCCGGTGCCGAGGCGGGCAGGGGAGACCCCTTCGATGGAGGTGGCGGCGGCCAGCAGTTTGTCCGAGGCGGCGTGGACCCCGGTCCCGTCCGGCTTCTCTCCGGCGGGGAACCCGAGCGGACTGATGTCGAAATCGCACTCCACGTAAGAAGTGCCCGCGACCACATCGCCCTTGTGAAGGTGCTGGATGGCGCCCGACAGCCCCGCGTTGAGCACGGCGTCCACCTGATGGTCCACGATCAGCAGGGTGGCCGCGAACGCGGCGTTCACTTTCCCGAGGCCGCTCTCCACGGCGATGATCTCCGCGTTTTCTGTCTCATACCGGATGACGTTCATCGGGCGTTTGGACAGGAAGCTGCCGCCGTCCGCCAGCGCGATCTCGGAAAAGGGCTTGAATTCCATGGAATCCGCGAACAGGAAGCCGATCTTCTGTTTCATTCTGATCCTCCTCAGGCATTCGTTTTACGTCGATTTCCTCTATTATACACTTTTCTTTAACGGGCTGCTATGCTATACTGAAAGTCGATTCCACACATAAAAAAGACCCTCTTGGAACAGGAGAGAAGATTATGGAGAAAGACATCGTCGTCATCCACGTCGCGGGCAGTGAATATTCCATCCGCACCGAGGAAGATCCCGCCTATGTCGAAGCCCTGGCGGAGACCCTCGACCAGGACATCACGGCCATCGTGCAGGCGAATCGCCGCCTGTCCATGACCCAGGCCGCCATCCTGGCCGCCCTGGACTATGCCGACAAAGCCGCCAAAGAATCCGAGGCGGCCGACAACCTGCGCAATCAGATCAAAGAATACCTGGAGGACTCCGCCCGCTACAAGATGGAAGCGGAAGTGGCCCGCCGGGATGTGGAGCGCCTTCAGAAAGAACTCGCCGAGCGGAAACGCCAGCCGTTCTGAAGGAGATCCCGCTGAGGAGAAACCGTAATATGTACAATGGTCCGGAAATCCTTGCCCCTGCGGGGAGCATGGAAGCGCTTCGGGCTGCTGTGGAATGTGGTGCCGACGCCGTCTATCTGGGCGCCGGCCACTTCAATGCCCGCAGGAACGCGAAGAACTTCTCGGAGGAGGAACTCCGGGAGGCAATCGAATACTGCCACGTACGGGGCGTCAAGGTCCATCTGACCCTGAACACACTGGTCTCCGACGAGGAGCTCCCGCAGGCGATCGACCTCATCGAACAGGCCTGCGCCCTCGGGGTCGACGCGCTGATCATCCAGGACCTCGGTGTGGCTGCACTGGCGCGGGCTGCCGCGCCGGACATGGAGCTGCACGCCTCCACCCAGATGTCCGTCATGACCCCGGCGGGGTTCCGGATGCTGGCGGATGCGGGCTTTTCCAGAGCGGTCCTGCCGCGGGAACTGTCCCTCGAGGAGATCCGGGCGGTCCGGGCGGCCACGGAAGACACCGGGCTGGAACTGGAGTTCTTCGTCCACGGCGCCCTCTGCATGTGCGTGTCCGGACAGTGCTACCTCAGCGCCATGATGGGCGGACGCAGCGGCAACCGGGGCCTCTGCGCGCAGCCCTGCCGGCTGCCCTTTTCCGCCGGGACCGAGACACATGCGCTCTCCCTGCGGGACCTGTCCGCCATCCGGTCCATCCCGGAGCTGTGGGCGACGGGCGTGACCTCGTTCAAGATCGAAGGCCGGATGAAACGGCCGGAGTATGTGGCGGCCGCCACCAGGGCCTGCCGCAATGCCGCGGACGGCGTGTCCGATCCACAGCTGGAAGAAGATCTCAACGCGGTCTTTTCCCGGTCCGGTCACACCGACGGCTATCTGCGGGGCACCCGCGGGCCGGAACTGTTCGGCACCCGTCAGAAAGAGGATGTGACCGCGGCGGCGCCGATCCTGAAAGACCTGTCCGCCTTGTATAAAAAAGAGACCCGCGCCACGCCGGTGGCGTTGCACTTCGAAGCCCGCCGGGGCAGTCCTCTGCGGCTGACCGCCCGGCAGGGAGACCTGTCCGTGACGGTCGATACGGCAGGGCACTTCACTCCGGAGCCCGCGCAGAACCGCGCTGCGGACGCCGGGAGCGTCCTGCGCCAGCTGATCAAGAGCGGAGGCACCGGCTTCTCCGTGGAGGAGTCGGATGTTCGGATCGATCTGGAAGAGGGCCTGTATCTGCCGGCC
>JAGACE010000017.1 GCA_017614275.1 Clostridia bacterium
ACCGCGCCGCCGATGTAAGCGGCACGGGCACCGTGGACGGCCGCCATGGCACCATGGGAACGGCGGGAGCCGAATTCCATGACCGCTCTGCCGTCCGCCGCGCGGACGATGCGGTTCGCCTTCGTGGCGATCAGGCTCTGGTGATTGAAGAGCATCAGCAGAGCCGTCTCCACGAACTGGGCCTGGATGATCGGACCGCGCACGTGGACGACCGGCTCGTTCGGGAAGACCGGGGTGCCCTCCGGCACCGCCCACACATCGCACGCGAACTCGAAGTTTCTCAGGTACTCCAGGAAGTCGTCCGCGAAGCCGCGCGTCTTCAGATAGGCCAGATCCTCTTCCGTGAAATGGAGGCCGTTCAGGTAGTCGACCATCTGCTCCAGACCGGCCGCGATGACATAGCCGCCGTTGTCCGGCACATGGCGGTAGAACAGGTCGAAATGTCCGATGACGTCCCGGAACCCGTTGTGGAAATACCCGCCGCCCATGGTCAGCTCATAGAAGTCGGTGAGCATGGTGAGGTTCAGATCTTTGTCGAAATAGGTGCTCGGTCCACAGCCTGCCATAAAAAACGCTCCTTTGTAAGTTATAGATATTCAATTATAACATTCATAAAAAAGCCCTTCAACACATAGCGGTTTTTTGTTATAATCATATTGCTGTTTTAGAAATAAAAAGGAGGCGATCCGCATGAAAGAGCGCGAACTGATGCGCGGAACGAAGAACATCTGCGGCATCCGGATCGAACAGCTGCGGAAACAGAAGGGCATCAAGCAGAAAGATCTGCTGGAGTCCCTCGCCCTGCAGGGGGTGGCGATGAACGCCTCCGTCCTCTCCAAGATCGAGGGGCAGCACCGGACCCTGAACGACTTCGAGCTGCTGGCCATCGCCAACACGCTCGACGTCTCCACCGACTTTTTACTGGGACGGGAGGGCTGAGCATGGAGAAAAACAAGCTGAAACTCGCTCTGGACCTGTACGTCTCGTTCTTCAAGGTCGGCCTGCTCACCTTCGGCGGCGGCTACGCCATGCTGCCGATGCTGGAACGGGAGTGTCTGGACAAACATGGATGGACGACCCGGCAGGAGATGCTGGACATCTTCGCCCTGGCCCAGTGCATCCCGGGCATCATCGCCGCCAATGTGGCGGTCTACATCGGGAAAAAGCAGGCCGGCGTCCTCGGCGCGCTCTGCGCCGTGCTCGGCGTCATCACGCCCAGCATCGTCCTCATCTCCCTCCTGACGGCCCTGCTGCTGAACTTCGCGGATCTCCCCGTGGTCCGGCACGCCCTAGCCGGGATCCGGGTGGCGGTCACCGCCCTCATCTTCGCCTCCGTCTACAAGATGGCCAAAGGCGCCCTGAAAGACGTCTGGACCGTCCTGATCACCGTCGTCTCCTTCCTGCTGGTGGCCCTGTTCGGGACCTCTCCCGTGGCCATCGTTCTGGCGGCGGCCCTCATCGGCTTCCTGTTCTTCGGCGGCCTGAAGAGCCGAAAGGAGGGTGACGCATGAGTACCTTCCTCCTGCTGTGTCTGAACTTTTTCAAGACCGGGCTGTTCGCCGTCGGCGGCGGGCTGGCCACCCTCCCCTTCATCAATGACATGTCCAACGCCCACCCGGACTGGTTTTCAAAGGCGGACATCGCCAACATGGTCGCCATCTCCGAGTCCACGCCCGGGCCCATCGGCATCAACATGGCCACGTACATCGGATACCATATGTACGGCATCCCCGGCGCCGTCTGTGTCTCTCTGAGCCTGGTTCTGCCCGCGTTCCTCATCATGCTCGCGCTCACGGGCATCCTGCATCAGTACGCGGAGCACCCGGTGGTCAAGAGCATTTTCACCGCGCTCCGGCCGGCCGCCGTCGGACTCGTCGCCGCCGCCGGGTTCTCGGTCCTGCTCATCGCCCTGTTCCCGGGGTTCGAAGGGAGCACCGTCTTCGACTTCCCGCAACTGAGCGGTCTCTTCTCCTGGAAAGCGCTGGCTTTCTTCGCGGTGGTGGCCGTCTGTGTCCAGCTGCCGAAGCTGAAGGACCTGCACCCCATCGTGTACATCGCCGCGGCCGCGGTCGTCGGCATCGTCTTTCAGTTCTGAGACAAACAAAAGACCTCACCAAACGGTGAGGTCTTTTTTGTGTTTTTATTGTTCGGCGACCTGTTCGACGATCAGTTTTTCCAGCGAGTACTGCTTGGCGAGTTTCTTCATCTGACCGCTGGTGTAGGTCTTGACGAAGTAAGCGTTCATCTGCTGCGCCAGGTCGGACCCTTTGCGGAACGCGAAGCCGATCTTGTTGTTCTTCAGGCGGAACGCCCGGGCGAGGTCCGGGAACTCGTTGCCCTGCCCGATGGCGGTGGTGGCGAAGACGGAGTTGATGATGGCCGCGTCCGCCGTGCCGTCGGAGACGGCGGCGAGCGCTTCATCCGTGGAGTCTTTCGCCAGGATGATGAAGCCGTTCTCCTTGGCCAGATCCTCGTGCGTGGACCCGTTGAGGACCGCGAACTTCAGCTGGAGGCATTCCTCCGCGGAGGTATATCGCCGGGCGCGATTCGCCTGCATGACGACGATCTGGGAGTTGTTGAGATAGGCTTTGGTGCACTCCATGACCGCGCGGCGGTCAGAGGTCAGCGTGAGGGCGGAAGCCACACAGTCGATGGTCTTGTCGTTCAGGAGATGCTCCATCTGATCCCAGTCGATCTCCTTGAACACCACTTCCACGCCGAGCTGTTTGGCAAAGCCTCTGGCCAGGTCCGCGGACAGACCGCTCCACTCCCCTTCGTCGTTCAGGACGGTCAGGGGCGGTGCGTCGATGACGCCGACGACCAGTTTGCCCTGGTCTTTGATGTAAGCGGCGTCGGCCGATTCTTTCGGAGCGCAGCCGCTGAGTGCGAGTGTCCCGATCAGGAGCATCGCGCAGAGCAGGAAGGACAGGATTTTTTTCATATCAGCGCCCTCCTTAGCCCGGATAGAACGGGTAGAAGATCGGCAGCAGGATCATGCTGACCACGAAGCACACCGCGGAGACCGCGAGACCCGGGACCAGGAAGTCCTTGAACCGGACGTTGCCGGGGCCGAGGATCATGGCGTTGGCCGGGATGGCCATCGGGGTACAGACTGCGACCGAAGAAGCGATGAACACCGCGATAACAACGGCTCTGGGGTCCGCGCCGATGGTCTCGGCGATGGTCCAGGAGATCGGGCAGAGCAGCGTGCAGGCTGCAGTGTTGCTCATGACCTGTGTCATGGCCCAGGTGAGCAGCCACATGGCGCCCATGATGACGATCGTGCCGGAGTGACCGGTGAGAGCAACGACCTTGTTGGCGATGATCTCGCCGGCGCCCGTATTGTTCATCGCCGCGCCCAGAGGAGACATGAAGGCCAGCATGAAGACCGTCAGCAGCTCGAAGGACTTGAACGCCTCTTTCTCAGTGAGGATCCCGGCGGCCACGATGAGGATGGCGCCGACACAGGCGATGATGTGGATGGGCGGCAGGAAGTCCACATAGTCGGTGAGGACCATGAGGGTGACGGTGGCGATCAGGTCGACCGCCGTGAAGATGGGATGCCACTTCGGGATGTTGCTGTAGTCGTTGCTCGTCTCGCCCATTTCACCGGCAGGACGGTCTTTGATGAGCTTGTTCCCGAAGAAAAACATGAAGACGGCGACCGCGAGCAGCATCGGGATGCCGATCTTGGCGTACTCGAAGAAGCCGACATGCATCTGTCCGTTCGAGTAGGTCTCGATGGTGTTCTTGGCGATCAGGTTGCCGGGAGAGCCGATGACCGTGAAGTCTGCGCCCAGCGTGGCGCCCATGACCAGCGGCAGCAGCAGTTTGACGGGTTTGATGTCCGCGGCTCTGGCGATGCCCATGACGATGGGCAGCAGGACCGCGACGGTCCCGGAGTTCGACACGAACCCGGACATGATGCCGGCCAGGAGGATGACCACGAGAACGAGGCCTTTCTCGCTCTTGGTCAGCTTCATGACCTTCTGTGACACCTTGTACGCCAGGCCGGTCTTGAAGAACGCGGCGCCGATGACGCACATGGCGATGATCAGGATGACGTTGGAATTGACCACGTCGGTGAAGATGTCTCCGACTTCGATGATGCCGAGGAAGTAAAGGACGACCGGCACGCAGAACGCGACCAGGCCCATCGGCAGGATATCGATGACGAAGAGGATGATCGCCACGACCAGAACGATCATGGTGATGGCAGCTTGTGACATCTGTTTCCCCCCTTTTCAGGATTGCTTGGTACACCTTTACAATAGCATGATTGAAAAACAGAGACAAGGAGAATTCATTGATAAATGGCAAACAATCATTTACAATACTCTGTAAAGAAACAAAAAAAGGAGTAAGACAGCAACGTGAGACGAAACGTTTGGCGCCGCATCGCGGCGGCCCTGCTGACAGTGATACTGGTGTGCAGCCTCTCCGTCCCGGCCTTCGCGGCCACGGAGACCCAGGCCGTGCAGACCCAGGCGGTACAGACCGCCGCGAGCAAAAAGAAGATCGTCTTCATCGGAGACTCCCGGACCGCGAACCTGCGCCAGGAACAGATGGGCGGCAAGCTCGTCTACGACCTGCTCCAGCAGGACGGCTCCGTCCTCTGGGACTTCAAGTGGGGCGCGAAATTCATCGACATGACCACCACCCTCGTCCCGCGGCTGGAACTGTCCGGGCTGGACACCATCGACAGCAAGACGAAGATCGTCCTCTGGATGGGCTACAACGACGCGGTCGGCACCCCCACCGCCTCGGCGGATGAATATGTCAACTACTACAATCTGATGTCCCTGCTCTGGGAGGCCCGGGGCGCCAAAGTCTATGTCGTGAACGTCGGCCCGGCGGGCAGGCTCCACGGCGGCGCCACGAAAGCGCAGCAGCAGGAGTACAAAGACAAGAACAAGAAGATCCGCGCCTTCAACAAGACCCTGAAAAACGGCCTGCGGCCGGAGATCAAATACATCGACATCTACGCGAACCTCATGGAGACGGACTACGCCACCTCGGACGGCACGCACTACCGCCCGCTGACCAGCAAAGGCATCTACCGGGATGTCATGAAGGCCGTCAAATAAGCAAAACAAAAAGACCTCCCGCGGGAGGTCTTTTTTTACCGCCAGGGGCGGAGCTGTTCGAACGTGCGGGCAGCGGCCAGGACGTCTTCGTCCCGGAACTTCTTTCCGATGATCTGCAGGCCGACCGGCAGGCCGCTTTC
>JAGACE010000119.1 GCA_017614275.1 Clostridia bacterium
ACAGGAAGTCATCGCCCGTGCGCCCATCGAGCCGCAGAAACGGCTCGGGAAATGGGTCTGAACCACAACACCGAAAGGAACTAACAGCTTCTTATGGCAGAACAGAAGAAAAAGACCTCGGTCAAACCGAAAAAGACGACCGCCGTCTCCGAGACCGGAGAACGGCGTGTCGTTCTGTCTGCCAAAACGGATCCGCTCGAGTATCTGAAGCAGGAGCAGGAGAAGCTCAGCAAAGAGATCGAAAAGGGGCAGGAGACCGACGAGGCCCTGAAAGAAAAACTCATCGAGAAAAAGTCCACTCCGAAGGAATTCATGATCACCCAGTCCCGCCGGGCGGCCAACGCCGAGGCGGAACAGGCCTGGGAGGACGCCAAACGGCAGATGGCGCAGAAGTCCCGGGACGCCTCCTTCGACTGGCTGAAGGACGACCCGATGGACGACTACGACGAGGAAGACGAGGGCATCCCCATCTCCCGGGAGAAGCGTCAGGCCATGTCGCCGGTGCATCGCCGCAACCGCGGCTACGACCGCACCAAGCAGATCCTGGCGATCGGCCTCATCTTCGTGGCCATGTTCATCTCCGTCGGCGGCTTCGTCCTCGACAAGATGGACCTCGTCCAGTACGAAGACGAGGTGCAGAAACAGGCACAGCAGACCGACCAGGAACTGCTCGACGAGGCCGCGGCCATCACCGAGGAGGAACTGAAAGGCCTTCAGTACATCAACGACTACCCCGGCCTGCCGCAGGGCCAGGTCTACCGGGATCCGGACGTCATCAACGTCCTGCTGCTCGGCACGGATGAGCGGACCACCCGCTTCAACACGAATGCGCGGTCCGACTCCATGATCCTCGTCTCCATCCACACGAGGAACCACACCGTCAAACTGGTCAGCTTCGAGCGCGGCACCGGCGTGCCCATCCTCGAAGGGGAATACAAGGGCCAGTACGACTGGCTGACCCACTGCTTCCGCTACGGCGGCGCGAACCTGGTCATGGAAGAGATCCAGGCCTGCTACCTGCTGGACGTCGGCCACTACGTCCGCACCAACATCCGGGCGTTCATGAAACTCATCGATGTGGTCGGCGGCGTCGACATCTACCTGTCGGAGGCCGAGGCGGACTACATCAACCACTGGTACAACTACAAGTACGCCACGAACCACGTGCGGGAGATGGACATCAAGGACGGCCTCCATTCCGTGTCCGTCGGTCGCAACCATCTCAACGGCGAAACGGCCATGCTGTACGCGCGCTGCCGCGCCATCGACAACGACTTCGGTCGCATGAAGCGCCAGCGGATCGTCATGCAGGCCATCTTCAACCAGATCAAGGATCTGAGCATCCCCGAACTCAACACCATGCTCAACACCATCCTGCCGCTCATCCAGACGAACTTCACGCGCGGCGAGCTGGCCACCCTGGTCCTGGAGGTGCCGAACATCCTGGACGGCGAGTTTGAGACCATGCAGCTGCCGGAGAGCTCCACCTTCGGAAAGATGACCGGTATGGAGGGCCGCAGCCTGTTCGCGGTCGACTTCCAGCGGAACTCCGACGACCTCAAAGCGTTCCTTTATGAATAAAACGACCAAAGGGCCCTGCCAAAAAAGCAGGGCCTTTTTTGTGTAGTTTGACGAGAGGTTTCGGCAGACGGCTTTATGTTTGATTTAAGGACGGCGGGGTATGATGTCCCCAGAAGCAAAAGCCAAAACCGACTGCTTCCGAAAAGAGAGGTGTTGCCCATGCAGAATGAAGCTCTGGTCCCCGCCGCACATTACAATCTCGGGGAACTGTACAACCGGATCGGACAGTTTTGCTACCTCATCGGGGAAATCGAAACAGCCAAGATGCTGTTCTTTCTGGCAAACCTTTACAGCGGCCGGTTACAGTTGAACCTTCCGGCCTGAAAAAATGGATCTTACGCCGTGTTCGAAACACCTTCGTGTCTTTGGACACGGCTTTTTTTGCCCTTTGAAAAAAGTGGGCCGCTTTCTTGAATTCGCTCCATAAACAAGATATACTTAAAAAGATGTATTTCAGTTCTTTTTAAGGTTTTACGGCTGTAAAAAAGACACTGCAAAAACGAAGCAAGTATCTCGGCCCGGCCGGACGCCGGACCCGCAAGAGAGGGGAAAGAACCATGTCCAACAAACAGACGAATTATCCGACCATCCTTGTCCACGGCTTCCTGGGCGTCGATCAGGCGAACTACTTCAGCTACATTTTCCAGTATTTCGGCTCCTTCACCAAGGACCTCAGAAAGCACTGGGTCGAAGACCTCGGCTACGAGGTCTACCAGCCTTCCGTCGGCCCCTTCACCGGCATGTGGGAGCGCTCCTGTGAACTGTACGCCTACATCTTCGGCGGCACCGTCGACTACGGCGTCTATCATTCCCAGAAGCACGGCATCAAGCGGTTCGGCCGGGCCTATCCCGGCGTCCTCCCGGATCTCGGGACGCCCGGCGACCACGCGAAGGTCAACCTCATCGGTCACTCCTTCGGCGGCCACACCGTCACCATGTTCTCCTGGATCATGACGGAAGGCTGCAAGGAAGAGCTGGAAGCCACCCCGGCAGACGAAGTCTCCGACTTCTTCAAGGGCGGCAAGGGCGATATGCTCCATTCCATCTCCACCCTCTCCGCCACCAACCGCGGCACCTCCGCCACCGTGTTCGCAGGGGACAAACTCCTGTACACC
>JAGACE010000120.1 GCA_017614275.1 Clostridia bacterium
CCCTTGACGGAGAGCGCGCCGTGTTCGCCGCGGAGCAGCTGTTCGTCTGACGTGACGCCGAAGTGCTCCCGCAGGAGGCGGGCGCTGCCTTCGGCCTGCCGGCGGACGGTCTCGACCTTCGCGGCGTGCCAGCGGTCCCTGTAAAGCGTCGGAAACCGGGCGACTTCCTCCTCCGGGATGTCGCGTTCGGTTTCCGCGTCGTAGAAATAGAGTTGTACCATTTCGTTATTTCGTTCGATAGATGATCTCGTCCCGGGCGGGCCCGTTGGAGACCATGGTGATCGGGGTCTCGAGTTCGGCTTCGATGAAGTCGATGTAGTCCTTCGTCTCCTGCGGCAGGTCCTCGTAGTTGCGGATGCCGCGGATGTCGCAGTGCCAGCCTTTGAAGGTCTTGTAGACGGGCTTCGCCTTCTTCAGGAGGGGCGTGACCGGGAAGTCTTTGGTGATCTGCCCGTCGATGTCATAGGCGACACAGATCTTCAGTTCTTCCAGGTAGGACAGGCAGTCCAGCGCGGTGACGACGACCTGTGTGGCGCCCTGGGTCTGGACCCCGTAGCGGGTGGCGACGGCGTCGAACCAGCCCACGCGGCGCGGACGGCCGGTGGTGGCGCCGAATTCGCCCTTGTCTCCCCCGTGGATCCGGAGTTCGTTGGCCTCTTCCTCGTCGAGGATCTCCGAGGTGAACTCGCCGGCGCCGACGGCCGAAGAGTAAGCCTTCGTGACACAGATGATGTCCTCGATGGCGTAGGGCGGGATGCCCGCGGCGCCGACCGTGCCGTAGCCGGCCAGGGTGGACGAGGACGTGACCATCGGGTAGATGCCGGAGTCGGTGTCTTTCAGGGTGCCGAGCTGGCCCTCCAGGAGGATCTTCTTGCCGTCCTTCAGGGCCTGTCTCAGATATTTGTTGGTATCGATGACGTAGGGGCGGATGGCCTCACGCCATTCGACGAGCTGATCGAACAGGGCCTCCTCGTCGATGAGGGGCTTGTGGTAGATGTGTTCCAGCTGGAGGTTTTTGACCTCCACGACGCGGTGGAGCTTCTCCTTCAGGTACTCGTCATCATAGAGTTCGCAGATCTGGAAGCCGATCTTCGCGACCTTGTCCGAGAAGAAGGGCGCGATGCCGGACTTCGTGGACCCGAAGGCCGCCTTGCCGAGGCGTTCCTCCTCGTAGCAGTCGAAGTCCACGTGGTAGGGCATGACGAGGTTGGCCCGCTCCGACACGAAGAGCTGCGGCGTCGGGACGCCCTGGTCGGTGACCTCTTTGACTTCCTTGAGGAACTTCGCGGCGTCAAAGGCCATGCCGTTGCCGATGATGTTCACGGTGTCCGGGTTGCAGACGCCGCTGGGCAGCGTGTGCAGGGAGAACCGTCCGTACTCGTTGATGATGGTGTGGCCGGCATTGGCTCCGCCCTGGAAGCGGATGACGATGTCGGACTCGGCAGCGAACATGTCGGTGATTTTTCCTTTGCCTTCATCGCCCCAGTTGCCGCCTACGATCGCTTTTACCATTGGGAAAGCACCTCCGAGTGCTGTTGATGATTTCGTGCTTTATTATACTAAACCTTATACGTTGATTTCAACTTCCACGCCGAGGAGGTCTTTCTTCTCCTCGAGGACCGGCTTGATGTAACCGTCGACGAACTCCTGCGTCTGGCTCGGGGCCCGGCCGACGAAGTTCTTCGGCTCCATGACGGCCTCCAGCTCCTCCAGCGTCATGCCGAAGGCGGGGTCCGCGGCGATGCGCTCCAGCAGGTCGTTGGCGCCGCCGTCCGCTTTGACGACTTTGCCGGCGTCCATAGAGTGGACGCGGATGCGCTCGTGGAGCTCCTGGCGGTCGCCGCCCTTTTTGACGGCTTCCATCATGATGTTCTCCGTGGCCATGAAGGGCAGTTCCTCCTGCAGGTGCTTCTCGATCATCTTCGGGTAGACGACGAGGCCGGAGACCACGTTGAGGTAGAGTTCCAGGATGGCGTCGGTGGCCAGGAAGGCCTCCGCCACGGAGATGCGCTTGTTGGCGGAGTCGTCCAGGGTCCGCTCGAGCCACTGGGTGGACGCGGTGAGGGCCGGGTTCAGAGCGTCGGCCGTCACGTAGCGGGCCAGGGAGCAGATGCGCTCGGAGCGCATGGGATTGCGTTTGTAAGCCATGGCGGAGGAGCCGATCTGGGTCTTCTCGAAAGGCTCTTCGATCTCCTTCATGTGCTGGAGGAGCCGCATGTCATTGGCAAACTTGGACGCGGACTGGGCGATGCCCGACAGGACGCTGACCACCTGGTAGTCCAGCTTCCGGGAATAGGTCTGCCCGGAGACGGGATAGCAGGAGGCAAAGCCCATCTTCTCCGCGATCTTTTTGTCCAGCTGGCGGATCTTCTCTTCGTCGCCTTCGAAGAGTTCCATGAAGCTGGCCTGGGTGCCGGTGGTGCCCTTCGAGCCGAGGAGCCACATGTTCTCCAGACGGTGCTCGACCTCATAGTAGTCGAGGAGCACGTCCTGCAGCCACAGGGTGGCGCGCTTGCCCACGGTGGTCGGCTGGGCCGGCTGATAGTGGGTGAAGCCGAGGGTCGGCAGATCTTTGTATTCGATCGCGAACGCGGACAGCTTGTCCAGCAGGTTCACGAGTTTCTTCTCGATGAGTCTCAGGCCCTCCGTCATCGTGATGACGTCGGTGTTGTCGCCGACGTAGCAGGAGGTGGCGCCGAGGTGGATGATGCCCTTCGCGTTCGGGCACTGGACCCCGTAGGCGTAGACGTGGGACATGACGTCGTGGCGGCGCTTTTTCTCTTCTTCGATGGCCACTTCGTAGTTGATGTCCTCCGCGTGCGCTTTCAGCTCGTCGATCTGTTCCTGCGTCACGGGCAGGCCCAGCTCATGCTCCGCTTCCGCCAGGGCGATCCACAGCTTTCTCCAGGTGCGGAACTTGAAGTCCGGGGAGAAGATGTACTGCATCTCTTTCGAGGCGTACCGTGCGTTCAGAGGGGTCTCGTAGGTGTTCTTCTGCATAAGACAGCATCCTTTCAGGCGATTTTCCGCTGTTTATTATACTAAAGGGCATGGGACTTTTCAACCGAAAGAGGCCACCCGCGAAAGGCGGGTGGCGCTCAGGGTTCAGAGATTCAGATGCCCAGCAGGTCGGCGTAGCCTTTGAGGGCTCCGTCCGTGTCCCCGGCCAGGACTTTTTTCGCCAGGAGCTTGCCCAGCTGGACGCCCTCCTGATCGAAGGAGTTGACGTTCCAGACAAAGCCCTGGAACATGACTTTGTTCTCAAAGTGCGCGAGGAGCGCGCCGAGGGCCTCCGGGGTCAGTTTGTCGCCCACGATGATGCTGGAGGGGCGGTTCCCGTCGAAGTTCTTGTTCCGGTCCTCGTCGTCTTTGCCGCAGGCGAAGGCCATGATCTGAGCGGCCACGTTCGCCTTCAGTTTCTGCTGGCTGGTGCTGCCCTCGATGACCACGTCGTTTGC
>JAGACE010000121.1 GCA_017614275.1 Clostridia bacterium
CACGACCATGATGCAGTAGAACCAGACGGGCAGGAAGAAGTCCTGTTTGACCAGGAGCTTCTCAAAGACCACGAGGCACAGGAGCATGAACAGCAGGTTGCAGATGACGCCGCCGACGGCGCCTTCCCAGGACTTCTTGGGGCTTAAGTGCGGGGTCATCTTGTGACGGCCGAACTTGACGCCGACGAAGTACGCGAAGACGTCGGTGAACAGCGCGGCGGCCACCGCGATCCACAGCAGCATCCGGCAGTCGTTTTTGGTAACGAATTCCGGGTATCGGAGATACATGTCGGAGATGAGGCCGATGGTGGAAAACGCCGCCGGGATGACCAGAGACGCGTAGACGGTGACGGCCAGTTCCGGGAACGTGATGGTGGTCTTCGAGAAGTTCCCCACGGTCAGCAGGACCAGCAGGATGACATACAGGATGACGAAGACCTCGAGCATCGGGACGTTGTGGATGTAGATGAGCGCTGCGGGCAGCAGGGCCGAAAAGACGATGGCCACGACCCGGAGGCCCAGGTTCTTGACCCCGGCGATCTTCGTGATCTCAAAGCAGGCTGCGGCGGAAAGGACCACACACAGCAGGTCGATGACCGGAGTGAACATCAGGCACCAGGCGCCGATCAGGATGACGGCGAGGACGATGCCGGAAAGTACACGCGTACGCATAAGAATACCTCTCTTTTAGTGATCTTGCTCGGAGAGCCCGCCGAAGCGGCGGTCCCGTCTGGCGTAGTCCATGATGGCCCGGTCCAGATCGTCCGGGGTGAAGTCCGGCCAGGCGATGTCGTCGAACCAGAACTCCGAATAGGCGGACTGCCACGTCAGGAAGTTGGAGAGCCGCAGTTCGCCGGATGGCCGAATGATGAGATCCGGGTCCGGGAGGCCCTTCGTATACATGTGGTCGGAGAGCATCTCTTCCGTGATGTCTTTCGGGGACAGTTTTCCTTTCTTCACCTCTTCGGCCAGTTCCTGCACCGCGTGGACGATCTCCTGCCGGCCGCCGTAGTTCAGGGCCATGTTGACGACCATGGCGTCCTTGTTGTTCATGGCGAGGCAGGCGCTCTTCGCCAGGAGCTGCAGGCTCATGGGCAGGCCGGACACATCGCCGATGACCCGCAGGTAGAACCCGCGCTTCTCGCGGTCGTACTTGGTCTCGTCGGCTTCGGTCAGGTACTCGTGGAAGATCTCCATGAGAGCTTTGATCTCATCCTTCGGCCGCTTCCAGTTCTCGGTGGAGAAGGCGTAGAAGGTCATGGCCTCCAGCCCGATGTCGTGGCCGTAGTCCATGATCTGCTTGAAGACTTTCGCCCCCTGGACATGGCCTTCCGTGCGCGGCAGACCGCGTTCGCGGGCCCACCGGCCGTTGCCGTCCATGATGATGCCGATGTGCTTCGGCATGAATTCTTTCGGAGGAAGATTGGACATGTAGACACTCCCCTAAAACGCAAGTAACGGCGCAGTTCGAGAGAACGTACCCCCCGTGCGCCATTACTCCACTTATTCCGTTGTGCTCGTTACACACTCATGACTTCTTTGGTCTTGTTCGCGGCGACCTCGTCGATCTCTTTGCAGAATTTGTCGGTCATCTTCTGCAGGGCCTCTTCTTCGTCCCGGAGATCGTCTTCGGTCAGCTCGCCGGCCTTCTTCTGCTTCTTCAGGGCGTCCATGGCATCCCGGCGGATGTTGCGGACCGCGATTTTGGCCTCTTCTCCGCGCTTGGAGATGCCCTTCGCCAGTTCCTTTCTGCGCTCTTCCGTGAGCTGCGGGAAGGTCAGGCGGATGACGTTGCCGTCGTTCATCGGGTTGATGCCGATGTCAGAGGCCTGGATGGCTTTCATGATGGGATCCAGCAGGGTCTTGTCCCAGGGCTGGATGACCAGGATGCGGGCTTCCGCCACGGAGACGGAGCCGACCTGAGCGACCGGGGTCGGGGTGCCGTAGTAATCGACCATGACCTTGTCCAGGACGTTCGGGTTGGCACGGCCGGCACGGATCTCCGAATAATCGGTGATCAGGCGGTCCAGCGCTTTCTGCATTCTGCTTTCCGCAGTTCTTTCTTCTGCCATGATGGTTCCCTCCAGTATTTGAAGTGTTGAAAATCCTTATTTCGAGCGACAGAGCGTGCCGACGGTCTCTCCGCTGACGGCGCGGACGATGTTCTCGGGGTCTGTCAGGTTGAAGACGAGGATGTCGATCCCGTTGTCCCGGCACAGGGAGGCCGCGGACGCGTCCATGACCTCCAGCCCTCTGCTGAGCAGGTCGGACTGGGTGAGCTCGTCGAACTTCACGGCGTCGGCGAACTTGTTGGGGTCCTTGTCGTACACGCCGTCGACGTTCGTGGCCTTGAAGATGACGTCCGCCTCGATCTGCGCGGCGCGGAGCGCGGCGGCAGAGTCGGTGGAGAAGAACGGGTTGCCGGTGCCGCCGCCGAAGATGGTGACGACGCCGTCCTTGAGGTCCGCACGGGCTTTGTCCGCGCTGAACAGTTCCGCGGCAGGTTCCATGCCGATGGCGGAATAGACTTTGGCGGGCACGCCTTTGGCGATGAGCGTGTCGGCTACGGCGATGGAGTTCATGACCGTGCCCAGCATGCCGATGGAATCGGCTCTGCAGCGGTCCATGGAGCCGCTGGAACGGCCTCTCCAGAAATTGCCGCCTCCGATGACGACGCCGACGGAGACGCCCATGTCGACGACCTTCGCGATGGCGTCGCAGATGGACTCGATGACGTCAAAATCGAAGCCGTGGCCCTGCTCACCGGCGAGGACTTCCCCGCTCAGTTTCAGTAAGATCCTGCCGAATTTCGGTGTCATAGCGGTACCTTCCTGTCTTCGTAAAGTTAACTGCACCTATTATACTATAAAAGGGGGAGCAAGGTAAAGTCATTTCCGACGCCCGGACGGGCCCGGCGCCTTGACCGAACGCAGGACGTCCAGAAGGATCTGTTCCGGGGTGATCTTGCGGATCTTGGCCCGCGGCGTCAGGATGAGACGGTGGGCGCAGACGTCCACATACAGGGACTGGATGTCCTCCGGGATGACGTGGTCGCGGCCCCGCATGAAGGCGGAGGCGCGGGCCATCTGGACCAGGGCCAGGACGGCGCGGGGGCTGACGCTCTGCTCGACTTCCTCGAGGTTGCGGGTCCGGTCACAGAGCTCCGCGGCATAGCGGATGAGGGCCTCGTCGATGTAGACGTCGCTGACCGCCTGACGCATCGCCAGCAGTTCCTGTGCCGAGGCCACCGCGCGGACGCTGTCCAGCGGGTCGACGCCCGAGCGCTGCTGCACGATCTCGATCGTGTTCTCGATGGTCGGATAGCCCATGGACAGGCGGATCATGAAGCGGTCCAGCTGGGAGTCCGGCAGCGGATGGGTGCCGGCGCTGCCCAGGGGGTTCTGGGTGGCCATGCAGACGAAGGGATCCGGCAGGTTGTAGGTGACGCCGTCGACCGTGGCGCGGCCCTCTTCCATGACTTCGAGGAGCGCCGCCTGCGTCTTCGGCGAGGTCCGGTTGATCTCGTCGGCCAGCAGGATGTTGCAGAAGACCGCGCCGGGCTGGAAGTCGAAGTTCCCGGTGCTCTTGTTGTAGACGGAGAACCCGACGATGTCGCTCGCCATGGTGTCCGGGGTGAACTGGATACGGCGGCCCCTGAGGTTCATCGCCCGGGAGAACGCCAGCGCCAGGGTCGTCTTGCCGACGCCCGGGACGTCCTCCAGCAGGACGTGACCGCCCGCCAGGATGGCCATCAGCGTCTTGGTGATGACGTCGTCCTTGCCGACGATGACCTTTTTGACTTCATTGAGGATGAGTGCGCTCTTGTTTTCCATGGTGTCCCTCCGTAGGATCGGTTTCGTTTTCTCTTGTGCGTCGGGCGTCCCCCGGCGTCTTCTTCGGTACCAGGCCGCCAGCAACAGCAGCGGCAGGGCCAGGGCAAGGAGCAGGAGGCCCCATCTGGAACTCTCTTCCTGCCGCTCCGGCTCGGTCTCGTCTTCCGGCTCGTTCTCGTCCGGGACCGTCTCCGGTTCGTCCGGCTGCGGCTGTTCCGCCGGTGTAACGACGGGCTGCGGGGTGGCGGTGCCGGTCGCTTCCCTGTCGGTCTCGTAATAGCCCGGGGTGACTTCCACCGGGACCCATCCGACGCCGCTGCGGTACACTTCCGCCCAGGCGTGGGCGGCGGAGTCCGGGATCTCCAGGACCACGTCGGTCTCCTTCTCCACGCCTTTCACGAGGTCCTCGGATACGAAGTATCCTTCCGCGTAACGGGCCGGGATGCCGGCCTCCCGGAGCAGGAGGACCGCCAGCGTGGCGAAGTGGGTGTCGTAGCCGGTGCGGGTCTGCAGGAACGAGACAAAGGGATCTGCCCCGTCCTCCGGCGGGCCCGTCTCCAGCGAGTAGGTGTAGTGGTCGGCGAAGTACGTTCGGAGCCGATAGATCACATCGGTCGGCTTCCGGGCGCTGCCCAGGGCCACACGGGCCATCTCGGACAGGACGTCTTGATACTCTGCGGGGACCGTCCGTTCATTGTCCTCCACGAACTGCCGGTAGACGTCCTCCGCCGGGGCGAATTCCTCCCGGTAGAGGGAATTGTACTTCGCATCGTCCCCGATCAGCGCCTTTTCCGAGACGCTGCCGTAGTCCTTGGTCAGGGGCTGATAGACGGTCAGTTCGTAGGAGCGCCGGCCCCGAAGCCCTTCGGCGGACAGGCCCTCGTGGGAGAGGTCCGCCCGGCGGAGGCCTTTCGACTCCCCGCTGACTTCATAGGGCACATAGAGTGTATCGCTGTAGGCGCGTTCGTTGCGGATGGTCATCGGGTACCGGGGCAGGGTCACGGTCTCCTGTTCCCCGTTCTCATAGCGGGTCATCTGGACCTGCCATTTGAGGTCCAGCAGCTGGCCGAGGGAGATGGCCGGAGAGAAGTAGTTGTTGCGGACCCAGGGGCTCGTCAGCGCGTAGTCTTTGAAATAGGCGTCCGCGGACAGGGGCTGCCATACCCCGTCCTCCAGCACATCGCCGGAGAAGCCTTTGAGGTACATGGAGAAGGCGTTGGGGGTCTCCACGGTCAGCACGGTCCTGCCCGTGTAGTCGGCGCCGGCGGCCTCGTGCAGGTCCCCGCCGGGCATGCCGTCGGTGGTCTCCTTCGGCGCGTAGCGGAGCACGGTGATCTTCTGGGCGATCTGCCGGTGGAGATCCTCCACGAGCTCCGACCGCTCGAAGCCGGTCAGGAGGAGCGAAAGGATCAGCAGGAAGGCCAGCAGGGCCGCGGAGATCTCTCCGTTGAGCCAGGTCAGCCGGCGGGCCGTGCCCTTGCTGCGCGTGGTCAGCAGGATCACGTAGAACGTGAACGCGACCAGGAAGAACAGGAAGGCCGGTTTCGTCGGTCGGAGCCCGGCCGCCATCCCGAGCAGGACCGGCGTCAGGGCCGCCGACACCGCCAGCGGGCGGACCTTGCGGCAGATGGCATAGGCCAGGAGCCCGGACAGGAGCACCGCCGGAAGCAGCAGGAAGCCATGCCCCTGCAGCGCCGGGACGGCCGAGGCCGGATACCCGTCCCCGAAGGGGAACAGAGCCAGGCCGTGGACCTCATTGACGGCTTTTGCCAGATAGTTGTAACACTCTTTCAGGCCGGCCGCGAAGAACCGGGCGCCGATGAGCCCCGCCAGCAGCGGGAGGAAGACGGCGTAGACCGGGACCAGCCGCCCGAAGCCGCGGATCCGGGACAGGAAGTACCAGAGGACCGGCAGCAGGGCGATCACCGCCAGGAACAACGGGCGCAGAGTGACGCCCAGCATGGAGAGCAGGACCAGCCAGAGAGACAGGTGGACCAGGACCGCCGCGGCGATCTCCGCCGCGACAGCATTCAGGCTCGCGGGCCTGCGCTTGTCCGATGTCTGCAGTCTCATGGTGTGGTCCTTTATTCGATCAGATGTTCAGATTCATGGTGCCGACCGTTCGGATGTCGGCCGGAAGGCGGTCGATGGGCAGAGCCGGGTCGGCCTCGTCCAGGCCTTTCTTCCCGACCACCGCGATGTGCGTGCGGCAGAGGACCGCCAGTTCCTCGGTCAGAGGCGCCATGGCGTCGGTGGACAGGAACAGCAGGGTCGTGTCCTGTCCGATGCTGTCGCCGGAAGTCAGGAAGCGCGCCGCCGAGGAGTCCTCCTCCCCGTGGGGCGCCGAGCAGACCAGCCGGAAGACGGCCGCGTCCAGGTCCTCGTACGAGGACACGTTGAAGGAACAGTAGTCATCGGCGCCGCCGTCGAACCAGGCGAACGTGTGCATGACGCCGCAGTCCAGCAGGCCGCGGGAGAAGTTCGCCGCATAGTTGACGCAGGACTCCAGCGCATAGGGGTCCGCCTCGGCCAGTTCCACCAGCAGGACGACGGAGTAGTTGACGGGTTTGACGAAGCGGCGCACCATGAAGTCGTCCGACTTGGCGGACAGCTTCCAGTGGATCGCCCGGACTTCATCGCCGGGGGCGTACGGGCGGACGTCGAAGGTCTCGGAGACGTCCCGGCCCGGCTCCAGCATGGAGTACCGTTCCGAGTCGCCCTCGGTCTCCCGGACGTCGCTGACGTTGACCTCGGTCGGGATGCGGATCGGCTCCACCAGCACCACCCGCTTCAGGCGGGTCTCGGCCGGGAAGCGCACCAGGCCGAAGAGGTCCCGGGTGGCCAGATGGTCCAGCACGATGTACAGCTGGCCGGTCTCCACGCTCTCCGCGAACACCTGCACCTCATCGGAGCCGCGGCCGCTGACGGGACAGCGGATCTTCTCCGTCAGGTCGGTCCCGGTCAGGAGGTTGTGGATGTTCAGTTCTCCGGTGGCCAGGGCGACCGGGAACACCGAGCTGTTGTGGAACACCGTCTTGATCTCGGCGGTGTCCCCCCGGCTGAGTCCCGCCGGAACGATCAGTTCTGCGGTCAGGCCGCCCCGGGCCAGCACGCCGAAGAGGATGGATACGGCCGGCAAAAAGAGGCCGGTCAGAAGCAGAAGAAGAGAGAAGACGTTGTTGACCGACAGCTCCAGCAGCAACAGCGCCAGCAGGGCCACTGCCAGCAAGATCCGGTTTCTGCGCATACGCTTCCCTCCTCTTTTTTATTAATAAAATGGTTCCGTTTCAGTATAGCACAAAACGAACACCCGTACTCCCGGAAAAACGGGAGGACGGGTGTTTTTTTCACAGGCTTGCGCCGGTCATTCGCCCAGGTACGTGAACCCGGCCTCTTCGACCGCCTTTTTCAGTTTTTCTTCCTTGACGTCGCCCGACAGGGTCAGGACCACGGTGCCCGCGTCGTGGTCCGCGACGGCGGACTCCACTTTGCGGATCTTTTCCAGTTCCTTTTTGACGGACGCTTCGCAGTGCCGGCACATCATGCCGTCGACTTTGATGGTTTTTTCCATGGTGGTCTCCTTTTTCGCGATTCGCTTTTTATCGTGTTTCGTGCTGTGGACATCGAAGAGATTGAGCCGCAGCGCGTTCATACACACACAGAAGCTGGAGAGGCTCATGGCAGCGGCCGCCACCATGGGGCTCAGTTCCCAGCGCACGCCGAACAGGGCGTTGTAGAGCCCTGCCGCCAGCGGGATGCAGATGATGTTGTAAAAGAACGCCCAGAAGAGGTTCTCTTTGATGTTGATGAGAGTCTGGCGGGAGAGCCGGATGGCCGCGGGCACATCGCTGAGCTTCGACTGCATCAGCACCACGTCGGCGGCGTCGATGGCCACGTCGGTCCCGGCACCGATAGCGATGCCCGTGTCGGCGGCGGTGAGGGCCGGGGCGTCGTTGATGCCGTCGCCCACCATGGCCACTTTTCCATACTGCCGTTTCAGCTGCCCGATGACGTCCGCCTTTTCGCCGGGCAGGACGCCCGCGATGACGTCATCCACGCCGGCCTGACGGCCGATGGCCGCCGCAGTCGTCTCGTTGTCTCCGGTCAGCATGCAGACCCGGATGCCCATCTCCCGCAGCTGGCGGACCGCCTCCGGGCTGTCCTCTTTCAGGACGTCGGCCACCGCGATGCACCCGAGGAGGCGGTCTCCCTTCGCGAAGAACAGCGGGGTCTTCCCCTCCTGCGCCAGGCGCTCCGAAGCGGCCTGCAGATCCTCCGGCAGATCCAGGACCGACGCCATATGGCTGCGGCTCGCGCCGAGGACGGTCTCCCCGTCCAGGGTCCCGGTCAGGCCGCTGCCGGGCAGGGCCGTGAAGGCCTCTATGTCAGCGCCCGCTGCGCCCTGTTCTCTGCCATAGGCCACAACGGCCCGGGCCAGCGGGTGTTCGCTCCTCTGTTCCAGTCCGCAGGCGACCGACAGCAGTTCCGCCGCGTCGGCTCCCGCCGCGGGAACGACATCCGTGACGACCGGTTCGCCCTTCGTGAGGGTCCCGGTCTTATCCAGCGCCACCGCGTTCACTTTCCCGGCGGTCTCCAGGCTCTCGGCGGTCTTGAACAGGATG
>JAGACE010000122.1 GCA_017614275.1 Clostridia bacterium
ACTACCTCGACGTCGTGCTGGACCTGCCCTGGGACGCCTCGTCCGAGGACAACCTGGATATCGAGAAGGCCCGAAACGTGCTCGACCGGGACCACTACGGTCTCGATGACGTCAAGGATCGCATCATCGAACTGTTGGCGGTCCGCAGACTCGCGCCGGACATCACCGGCCAGATCATCTGCCTCGCCGGCCCTCCCGGCGTCGGCAAGACGTCCATCGCCCAGTCTCTGGCCGAGGCGCTCGGACGCAACTATGAACGCATCTCCCTCGGCGGCGTGCGGGACGAAGCGGAGATCCGCGGCCACCGGAAGACCTATATCGGCGCCATGCCCGGCCGGGTGATGGCGGCGATGACCGACGCCGGCACCAACAACCCGCTGATCCTGTTCGACGAGATCGACAAGATGGGCGCCGACGTCCGCGGAGACCCTGCCTCGGCCATGCTGGAAGTGCTGGATGCCGAGCAGAACAAGGCCTTCGTCGACCATTTCGTGGAAGTGCCCTTCGACCTGTCG
The DNA here is from genome assembly GCA_017614275.1 of Clostridia bacterium. Lineage (GTDB taxonomy): Bacteria > Bacillota > Clostridia > Oscillospirales > Acutalibacteraceae > RUG420. The sequence goes on from JAGACE010000122.1 coordinate 516, forward strand.
AAGGTCCTCTTCCTGACGACGGCCAACAACAAGAGCAACATCCCCGCGCCGCTGCTGGACCGCATGGAGATCATCGATCTCTACAGCTACACCGCGGAGGAGAAGTTCCATATCGCCAAACGCCATCTGGTGCCCAAGGCCCTCAAACGCCACGGCATCAGCAAAGCGCAGCTGAAGATCACCGACGCGGCCCTGCGCCACATCATCTCGGACTACACCCGGGAGGCCGGCGTCCGCATCCTGGAACGGAAGATCCACGAGATCTGCCGCAAGACGGCCCTGAAGATCGTGGAAGATCCCGACTACAGACTTTCCGTCAAAGTGGGCGACCTGCAGGATCTGCTGGGCGTTCCGCAGTATAAAGACAACAGCACTCTGTCCGACCAGATCGGCGTGACCAACGGCCTCGCCTGGACCTCGGTCGGCGGCGAGATGCTGAAGGTGGAAGCCGCCGTCATGGAGGGCAAGGGCCACCTGGAACTGACCGGTTCTCTGGGCGATGTGATGAAGGAGTCCGCCCGGGCGGCCGTCAGCTACATCCGCACGAACGCGGACCGGCTGAAGATCGACTCGGAGTTCTACCAGAGCAAGGACATCCACATCCACGTGCCGGAGGGCGCGGTGCCGAAGGACGGCCCCTCGGCGGGCGTCACCATCGCCACGAGCCTCCTGTCCGCCCTCACCGGATCCAAGGTCGACGGCCATGTCGCTATGACCGGCGAGATCTCCCTGACCGGGCGCGTCATGCCCATCGGGGGCCTGAAGGAGAAGACCATGGCCGCCTACAAGGCCGGCATCCGCACGGTCATCATCCCGAAGGACAACGTGCCGGACCTGCAGGACGTGGACAAGGTGGTCAAAGACAGCATCGAGTTCATCCCGGTCTCGAGCCTCGGCGAGGTCTGGAACCGGGCCATCATGAAAGACGGAGCGTCCTTATGAGATTCGACAACGTGACCTATGAGGCCTCCTACGGCACCTTCAAACAATTACCGAAAAGCGACCAGCCGGAGATCTGTTTCTCCGGCCGGTCCAATGTAGGGAAGTCCTCCCTCCTCAACAAGATCTTAAACCGCAAGCAGCTGGCGCGCGTCAGCTCCCAGCCCGGCAAGACCATCACCATCAACTTCTATCAGGGCGACGGGATCAAGCTGGTCGATCTGCCCGGCTACGGCTACGCGAAGGCCTCGAACGCGGAGAAAGAGCGCTGGGGGAAGATGATCAACGCCTACTTCACCTCCGACCGGAACATCCCTCTGGTGGTCCAGCTCATCGACATGCGGCACAGCCCGTCGAAGGACGACTACCAGATGCTGCAGTTCCTCAACGAGACGAACGCGAACTTCATCGTCGCGCTGACGAAGAGCGATAAACTCAACAAGACCCAGTACAGAGAAGCGCTGGGGGCGCGCGCCTCGGAGATCGCTCCGTACGGCGCCGTCGCCGTCATCCCGTTCTCCTCGAAGACGGGGGAGGGCGCCGAGACCGTCCGGCAGTTCATCGCCAATGCGGTCAAATGATTTGTTTCGTACGTTAACGCTTTACAACACGAAAAAACAGTGTTAAAATGGTTGATACAAATCTTTCGAATGGAGGCCCTGTGCCATGACCGATAAACTGAAAGACGCCAACATGGATTTCCTGTTCGACGCCATCCTGCAGCTGCAGGACCGCGAGGAGTGCTACAAGTTCTTTGAGGACCTGTGCACCGTCAACGAACTCAAGTCGATCTCTCAGAGGGTCGTCGTGGCGAAGATGCTGACGGAGAAGCGCGTGTACAGCGACATCGTCGCCGCCACCGGCGCGTCCACCGCCACCATCTCCCGGGTCAACCGCTCGCTGAGCTACGGAGAGGGCGGCTACGACATCGTGTTCAAACGGATGTCATGAGCAACCTCGTCCGCTGCATCGACCGATCCGGACAGCTGACCTGCATGGCGGCCGACACCACCGCCATGGTGCGGGAAGCCCGCCGGATCCATCAAACTTCAAATGTGTGCACGGCGGCCCTCGGCCGTCTGCTGACCGCTGCTTCCTTCATGGGGATCACCCTGAAGGGGGCAGATCATTCTGTCACGCTGCGGCTGGCGGGAGACGGCCCCGCCGGTTCCGTCATCGCCGTGGCCGACGCGCAGGGCAACGCCCGGGGCTATGTCATGAATCCCGGCGTCGTGCTGCCCAACAAGTCGCCGCAGAAACTGGATGTCGGCGGCGCGGTCGGGAAGAACGGCACGCTCTCCGTCATCAAGGACCTCGGTCTCAAGGACCCCTACGTGGGCCAGGTGCCCCTGGTCTCCGGCGAAGTGGCCGAGGACATCACCGCATATTACGCCATCAGCGAACAGACCCCGACCGTCCTGTCTCTCGGCGTCCTCTGCACGCCCGACACCGGGGAGGTCATCGTCGCGGGAGGCTTCCTCATCCAGCTGCTCCCGACCGCCACGGAAGACACTATCTCCCGGGTGGAAGAGGGCCTGGTCGGGCTTCCGGCCGTCACCACGATGCTGACCGAAGGACTCGCCCCGATCGACATTCTCAAGAAGGCGCTCCCGGGCTTCGAACTGGAGGTCCTGGAAGAGGCGGACACCGGTTACGTCTGCGATTGTTCCAGGGCCAGAGTGGAGCGCGCACTGATCTCTCTGGGCCCCGAAGAACTGGCGGAAATGGCCCGTGAGGAGACCACGGAAGTGGGCTGTCAATTCTGCGATCGGAAGTATCTTTTCACGGCTTCCGACCTGCTCGAACTTTCCCGAAAAAGTGGTTGACATCGCCCCCTTTCTATAGTATAGTGTTAATCGTCGTCGAGACAGGGAAACGCTCCACAGCGCGGGTTTCGAAGGCACATGCGGGAGTATAGCTCAGCTGGGAGAGCACTTGCCTTACAAGCAAGGGGTCACAGGTTCGAGCCCTGTTACTCCCACCAATCAAAACATGGCCCGGTAGTTCAGCTGGTTAGAACGCTAGCCTGTCACGCTAGAGGTCGACGGTTCGAGTCCGTTCCGGGTCGCCACTTGTGCCTTTGTAGCTCAGTTGGTAGAGCAGTGGACTG
>JAGACE010000123.1 GCA_017614275.1 Clostridia bacterium
CCCCAGCCGGTATGAAACGGCATTATCCTCACAATTCTGTTTCGGATAGTGCTCCATAAATGCGGAAGCGGCCTGAAAAAGCAGATTTTTGGCGATCCGGTCCATATTCAGGATCCGCCCCTTCAAAGGCAGCATAGCGTTCTGGTCGTCCCGCAAGTGAAAGGCAGCAAACAGAACAGAAAAAACGTCTTCCGGGTCTTCCGCAATTTTATGCAATTCCCCGGGGAAGATCAGCAGGGAATGCCATGGCTTCAATATATATACGCAGCGACTCACCTCAATTTGAAATATATCCGCCAGAGGACACAGCAGTATGTAGCGGTCATGAAGAAAAGAGCGGATCTCCTTGAACGCCGCCCGATAATAGAATTGAATTTTGTAGGGCAGCAGCGGCGGTACTTCCGGAAATCCCGGTTTGGAAAACACAAATTCCGGAATCTGTTCCGTCCAGTTTTTCCATTTTGAAGAGATTTTACTCATTTTAATCACTTTTGTTGATACAGCTCCTATCGAAAAAGCCACCGGTCCGCTGCCGGTGGCTTTTTCGTTTCTCAAGTTTTTATGATGACTCCCCAACATGTTATGATGCATGCCGAGGAGTCTTTTGTTTATAATAAGCCCAATGATACAAAAGGCCCTCGGAGGGAAGCAGGATGATCGTTACAAAAGATACGACATTACGAGAACTGAATGAGGCCCCGGAACTGACAGCCGCGAAAGATGCGCTCATTTCCGGCGGGAACTATTTCGAGGGAGAGACCGCGGACTGGTCGCTGCAGGACCTGAACGAGAAGTTCGGGACCTGGGGCGCGTCCGATATGGTCTACGGTGTCCTGCGTCTGCTTCGGGTCCTGGCGTCCGGAGAACCGACCGTCTACTCCGTTTATTCTCCGGAAGAGATCGCGACGGAACCCAGAAAAGCGCAGGCAAAGCTGTTTTACCTGCCGGCAGAAAAGGTGGTGCGGCGGGAAGGAGCTCCCTTTGTGCTCCTGACGTCCGGCGGGGCGTACGGCGCGGTCTGCACGCTACCGGAGTCTCTTCCGGTGGCGGCAAAGCTGAACGAACTGGGCTACACCTGCTTCTGTCTGAACTACCGGACTGCAGTCCCGGAAGATGCAGCGAACGGGCTGTTCCCGATGCCGGCCGACGACTTTGCTGCCGCCTGGCGATTCATCAAAGCGCATGAAACAGACTTTGGCGTCTGCGCCGAGCACTATCTGGCCGGCGGCTTTTCCGCAGGAGGCCACCTCGCTGCTATGTGGGGTACCGAACACAAAGGCGCCCGCCATTATGGCATCCCGCAGCCGAAGATGCTGCTTCTGGATTACCCGATGATCTCAATGGATACCGTCGAGGAAGGTCCGATCCGGACCTTTATGCTGAACATGATGTTCGGTGCGGAACACAACCGGGTGGAGGAAGAAGACTATCTGGTCCACTACCATATCGACCGCAAATACCCCGCGGTCTACCATGTCCAGGCAGCCGACGACACAACGGTGCTGCCCGTCAACGCCAGCCTCCTGAAGGCGGCGGCAGAGCAGATGGAGGTTCCATATCGACTGGAACTGCTCGAACACGCAGGTCACGGGTTCGGGCTGGGAAGCGATACAGACGCCGCCGGTTGGGTGGAACGAGCGATGGCTTTTTATGAAGGAGAAGTCCGATGACAGAAATGACAAAGCTGGAAAAGAAGAACGCGGCTCTTGCCGAAACGCTGGCAGAAGAGGGGATCGTTCTTCTGGAGAACAAAAGAAACTGCCTGCCGTTCGGAGACGGGATCCGGACGATTGCCCTGTTTGGCGCGGGCGCCCGCCGGACCATCGAAGGCGGGACTGGGTCCGGGCACGTGAACAGCCGGCACATCACCTCGGTGGAGGAAGGTCTGGAACAGGAAGGGTATACGATCGTATCGAAGGCCTGGCTCGATGAGTTCGACCGCGTCCAGAACGAGGCGCTGGCCGCCTATGAAGCTTCCATTCAGGAGGTGGCGCGTGAAAGTGCGCAGAAGGCGCTCCTGACCATGATGGGGAACCCGTTCCGGGAACCTGTATTCCGTGAACTGACCCAGGAGGAACTCACCGGCCTGTACGCGGATGCCGCCGTCTATGTCCTCGCCCGAAAGTCCGGGGAAGGCGCAGACCGGCACGACGCGGAAGGCGACTACCGGCTGACGGAGCAGGAGGTCCATGACATCCAGCTGCTCGCGGAACACTACCGTCGGTTTGTGCTGGTGCTCAACGTGGGCGGGCCGATGGATCTGCGCCCCGTCCGGAACTTCTCCGGCCTTGGCGCCATCCTGTACATCGGGCAGGGCGGCGTGGAATGCGGACGTGCTGCGGCACGGGTCCTGTCCGGCACCGTGACGCCCTCCGGCAAACTGGCTGCCACGTGGGCCTTCTCTTATGAAGACTATCCGTTCGCGGCCGAATACGCCGACGCCAACGGAGACCTCGACGATTCCTACTATAAAGAGGGCGTCTATGTCGGCTACCGGTACTTTGATACCTTTGGGGTAGCCCCTCTTTATTCGTTCGGGCACGGTCTGTCCTATACGAGATTCCAGATGAAACTGGATACTCTGTCCCAGGAGAACGCCGAGGTGGTCCTGAAGGTCCGGGTCACCAACCTTCTGGAAGAATATGCCGGAAAAGAAGTGGTCCAGGTCTATGCGGCGCCGCCGATCGAAAGCGTCGACCGCCCCCGGCGGACACTTGTGGCGTTCGCCAAGACCAAATTGCTGGCTCCGGGCGAGCCGCAGCTCCTGACCATTCGCATCCCGGTAGATCGCCTCACCAACTATAATGAAACTGAGTCTACCTTCGAACTGGAGGCGGGCGCATATACCCTGTCCCTCGGCGGGAGCCTGGAGTCTGCAGTCCCCTGTGCGGTGCTGCGGGTCAAAGACACGTTCGTCACCGAGACCTGCGCGGACCTCTTTGGCGATGTGCATCCGGAAGAACCCATCCCACTGAACCGGGTGGAGACCCCTGTGCCGGACGCCTCTCTGCCGACCCTGGAACTGGACGAGTCGAAGTTCTTCACGACCATGCACGGCTATGCGCCGGTCGAACAGCGGGAACTGCTCAGCGGCATCCCGGAACTGACGTTCCAGGCGTTGAAGGAAGGCCGGACGACGGTCGAAGTCTTTACGGCCTGCCTGAGCGTGGAAGAAATGGCGACCCTCTGTGTCGGCTCTGCCCGTTTCTCGATGACCGATTTTTCCGTCATCGGGAACCAGTCGAAAGAACTGCCCGGCGCGGCCGGGGAGACCACGGACCTCCTGGAGAAGAAGTACGGCGTGCCGGCCGCCGTCATGGCGGACGGGCCTGCTGGGCTGCGCATCACCCCGGTCGTTTATGAGAAGGACGGCTATTACATCAAAAATCCGAAAGACGACCCGACGTTCCGGCTCATCCTGCCGCCGGACGCACAGGACGTGGACCTTTCCGGCACCACGGTGTCGGAGCACTACTGCACGGCCCTGCCGGTGGCGACGGCACTGGCCCAGACCTGGAACCTGGACCTGCTCGAAACGGCAGGGGATATCGTCGGCAGTGAAATGGAGGCACTCGGCATCCACCTGTGGCTCGCCCCCGGCATGAACCTCCAGAAGAACCCGCTCTGCGGCAGAAACTTCGAATATTACTCCGAAGACCCGCTGCTCACCGGGCTCTGCGCGGCCGCCACGACCAGAGGCGTCCAGCAGCACAAGGGCTGCGGGGTCACCATCAAGCACATCGCCGTCAACAACCAGGAGACGAACCGGAACTTCAACTGCTCCCATGTCTCGGAGCGGGCGATGCGCGAGCTCTACCTCAAAGGGTTCGAGCTCTGCGTGCGGCAGGCCTACCCGGTCGCCGCCATGAGCTCCTACAACCTCATCAACGGAGAACAGGCATCCAACCGGGAAGACCTGTTCACCCACATCCTTCGGAATGAATGGGGCTTTGCCGGCCTCGTCATGACGGACTGGGGCGCCACTTCCGGCTTTGGCCGCAGAGAGGACCAGAAGTACGACTGTGCGACGGCCGAAGGGTGCATCGCCGCCGGAAACGACCTCATCATGCCCGGCAGCCAGAGAGACGTCGATGCCATCGTCGCCGCTGTGGAGAAGGGCGATCTGCCCCTTGCCAAACTGCAGTTCTGCGCCGGGAACATCCTCTCCGTTTTGATTCGTCTTTTCGCGTAAACAAAAAACAAAGCCCCGTTTCCCACGGGGCTTTGTTTTTTGTTGCTTAAAAATGCGCTTCCAGCCAGTCGAGGTATTCTTCGAAGACCCAGGCATAGTCCGGATTGCTCGTGAAAATGTGATTGGCACCTTCGACTTCCGTATAGACCACATCTCCGCCTTTCGCTTCCAGGCGACTGGCATACTCTTTGGAACCAAGGTGAGTCACTAGCATGTCCTCTGTCCCGTGAGCGATGTACTGCGGCACGGTCGTGTTCGTGATGTGAGACGGAAGATCGTACTGATACAACAGATTCGCTCTGGTGATCGGATTGCGGTACTCGTCTGCCGGGAAGACCGCAAAACCGCATCCGTGGTTATACTTCAAGGTAAGTGCCGGATAGAACAAGCCGATGCTGGAAACTTCATCGGAAACCATATCGATCTCATCCGGTGTGTAGTCTTCCGGGAACTGATTTTTCCCCTGAAGAAGATTCAGAAAACCTGCGGCTAGGTACCCGCCGGCGCTTCCACCGAACAGAGCGATCTTATCGGGATCGAACCCATAGTCTTCCGAATGGAACCGAAGCCAGCGAACGGCTCTCTGCATGTCCAGAAGAGGAATGGGCATTTTATACGGATTGCAGCGGTAGCCGAGCACAAACGCGGAGATGCCTCGCTCGTTGAACTGCTTGGCAAGGAGGTCGGTTTCTGCCGTATTGGGTTCCGTGATGTCGCCGGTGTAAACATAACCGCCCCCGGGAATGATGATGACCGCCCGGTCAGACCCTTCTACCGGGAAAGGCACGATAGCCGGAACATCAGTATAGGTCTCGGCAGAAATGCCGGGTTTGATATCCTTCAGCCAGGTCAGCGTATCGATCTCTTCCTGACAGTCGATATAGACGGCGCCGGTATATTTGCTCATCGCGATGAGGCTCTTTTTGAGATCGTTCTCCAACGTGGCGTCAAAATCGATTTTCATATCGTCGAATTTGCTTCGATCGCTGTTCCCGGGGATGGTCTCTCCCCAAATGGGAATGCTTGTGTAGTGCCCGTCTTTTGTGCTCGGCGTCTCCTGTCCGGAAGACTCCGCCGATCGGTCGGAATTGGCAAAGACCGGGACCAGCGTGACGACGAGGAGCAGTAATACGGAGAGAAAGATGGCCGCGTAACGATTAAAATGCTTCATAAAAGAGTCTCCTTTGCATGTTTGATTATGACCGCGTGTTTGGCTTGAACGGCTGTTTGTAAGTATACGATAGTTACAAAATTATAAAATCATAAAAAAGAGGGATAATATCATATAAAAGAGTGAAAACCTGTCCGAATGGCGGATAAGCCCGACAATTTTTTATGATTTTTTCCCAACATGCTATGATGAAATCGAACCCTGGAACACCTATAATACACTCGAAAGTTATTTAGAGGAGGAATTCAAATGGCTCTTCGGAAAAAGAACGCAGAGACTGTTGCTGTGGGCACTGCAGCAGAAGCTGCTGCCGGTGAAGCGACCGCTTTGGAAAAGAAAGATAAACTGGGCGGGAACCAGAAGATCGGTGCCTTTATGGCGGCGATTGTCGCTGCGGTTGCCACGGGATATGTCCCGAACTACATCAACCTTTATTACACGGAATTGATGGGTGTCTCCATCGGTGCCATCGGTGCCATCATCATGGTGACGAAGTTCACGGACGGTCTGACCGACATCATCATGGGCATGCTGATCGACCGGACCCATTCAAAATGGGGCAAGGCGAAGCCCTGGCTGCTCGCCGGCGCCGCCGGTCTGGCCATTTCCATGATGCTGCTCTTCAGCTGCCCGCCGAAGTGGGGCATGGGCGGAAAGATCGCGTTCTGCACCATCTTCTACATCCTGGCCAATCCGATTTTCGGGACCATGGTCGCGGTTGCGGCGAACACGCTCCCCAACCTGATTTCTCCCAAGTCGGATCACCGCGCCACCATCGGCGTGTTCAAAGGCCTGGGCGCCATGGTCCCGCTGCTTCTCATCGGTCTTGTCGTCCCGAAACTGCTCGAACTCATGGGAGAGAGCCAGAAAACGTACACCACTGCCACTCTCATGTTTGCCGTTCTTGCCATCCTGTGTGCCATCATCGCATTCCTTCTGATCCATGAGACGGTCACAGAACATGCTGAGGCAGTTCTTGGACAGACGAAGCAACCAGTCGGTGAATCCCTGAAGAATCTGTTCTCCAATAAGTATTTCCTCTGGCTTGCCGGCGGTACGATCCTCTATAACCTGACTGCGGCACCGGTCGCCACCTATTATGCCAAATACATTTTCCACAATGTCGGCACGGCTACCCTGATCAACCTGCCCAGCATTTTTATGGTCCTTCTCCTTCCGCTCGCCCTTCCCATCGTGAAAAAAATGGGCAAACGGCAGGCCATGGTCATGGGCCTGACGGTTGCAGCGCTTGGCCATCTCATCATCTTCTTTGCGAACGATAACCTTGCATTGTTCATGGTCGGCAAGACCATCGCGGCCGTTTTCTCGGTCCCGTATTTTGTTGCGCTGATCCCCCTGATGGGCGAAGTTTGCGACTATGCTCTGTACAAGTCCGGGAAACCCATGGATGGCACCATCAGTTCCGCCAACTCCATGGGAGAAAAGATCGGCGTCGGCCTCATCGCCGGAGTCTCCAGCCTCATGATGCAGCTGGCCGGTTTCCAGTCCAACACCATGGGCGCGGAAGTCGCCCAGCCCGGCAGCGCCATCTTTATGATCCGCTTCCTGCTCGGCGTTTTCCCGGCCATCCTCTTCCTTCTGGCAGCCTTCTGCTTCTGGCATGTCAACATGGACAGAGAGAACATCACCGAGATCCAGAAGGAACTCAAAGAAAAAGGCATGAGATAATAACTCTCGCTTGGATACATGTCTTACGAAAAAGTGCCCGGAATCATCCGGGCACTTTTTCTTTTTAGTTCGTTTAAAAATGTTCGTCGAGCCAGGTCAGGTATTCTTCGAACACCCAGTTGTATTCCGGCTTGTTCGTAAAGATGTGGTTGGCGCCTTCTACTTCGACATAGTGGATGGGCGCGCCGGCGGCTTCCATGGCTTTGACGTACTGTCGGGAGGTCTTGTGGGTCACCAGCATATCCTTCGTCCCGTGGGCGATGAACTGCGGCGTTTTCGTGTCGATGATGTGGCGCGGCAGGTCGGTACGGTCCAGTGTGTCTCTCCGGCGCTTCCACGTCTTGAACGCCTCTTCGGGGAAGGTGGCGTAGAGGATGCCTTTGTTGTGCTTCAGCGTGACCGCAGGGTAGAACATGCCGCCGTTGCAGACGGCGTCATCGACTGCGTCCACTTCATCCGGCTCGTAACCGACGGGAAACTGGTTCGTCCCCTGCAGCAGGTTCAGAAAGCCTGCGACCTGGTACCCTCCGGCAGAGCCGCCCATGAGGGCAATCTTCTTCGGATCCAGTCCGTACTCCTCCGCGTGGAAGCGGATGAAACGAACGGCCCGCTGGACGTCGAGAAGGGGAATGGGGAAACGGTAGGGGTTATAGCGGTAGTCGAGGCAGAACGCGGAGATGCCGTGTTCATTGAGCCGTCTCGCCAGTTTGTCGGTCTCTTCCTGGTCTTTGGCGGTGAGGTCCCCCGTAAAGGCATAGCCGCCGCCGGGGATAAGGATGACTGCCCGGTCGGAACCTTCGCACAGGAAAGGCACGATGCCGGGAACATCGGTATAGGTTTGTTCGCAGTAGCCCGGCTCCATGCAATTGCACCAGGTGGCGGTGTCGATGACTTTCTTGCGGTCAAAGAACACGCTCCCCAAATACTTGCCGATGAGCAGCGCGAATTTGATCTGGTTTTTCTGCGGATCCGCGTCGAAGTCGATGGTCATGTCATCGAGCTTGGACCGGCTGCTGTTGCCGGGGATGACATCGCCCCAGATGGGCGTGACAGAATAGGTGCCTTCTTTCATAAGAGTCCCTCCAGTAAGGTCATTATACACCAGTATTATAGAGAAGGCACGGGCGATGCACATCGCAGAAACTTGGCGACTTCTCATAAAAACTTGCGACGAACCGGGACGCCTGCAAACCCCGACACTTTTTTGGATAAATGAAAACCTGTCGGTCTGCGTCGGTTTTCGGTATGATGAGAATGTCAAAAGAATAACGAAATATTCGGCACTGCAGAAAAGGAGACTTTATCATGGCCAACAGAATCAGCTTGAACCCCACTTCGTACCACGGCGCCGGCGCCATCCAGGAGATCGTTACCGAAGCCAAAGCCAACGGTTTTACCAAAGCGTTCGTCGCTTCTGACCCCGACCTCGTGAAGTTCGGCGTCACCGCGAAGGTCACGGACCTTCTGGATGCAGCGGACATCCCGTACGAAGTCTATTCTGACATCAAACCGAACCCGCCCATCGAGAACGTCCAGAACGGCGTGGAAGCCTATAAAACCTCCGGTGCGGACTTCATCGTCGCCATCGGCGGCGGTTCCTCCATGGACACCTCCAAGGCCATCGGCATCATCATCAACAACCCCGAGTTCGCGGATGTCCGTTCTCTCGAAGGCGTCGCTCCCACAAAGAACCCCTGCGTGCCGATCATCGCGGTCCCGACGACTGCCGGCACCGCCGCGGAAGTCACCATCAACTACGTCATCACGGACGTGGAGCGCAAGCGGAAGTTCGTCTGCGTCGACCCGCACGATATGCCCATCGTCGCCGTCGTCGACCCTGAAATGATGTCCTCCATGCCCAAGGGCCTGACCGCCGCCACCGGCATGGACGCTCTGACCCACGCCATCGAAGGCTACACCACGAAGGCCGCCTGGGAAATGACCGACATGTTCCACCTCAAAGCCATCGAACTCATCTCCAAGTCCCTTCGCGGCGCCGTCAACAACGAGCCGGAGGGAAGAGAAGGCATGGCGCTCGCGCAGTACATCGCCGGCATGGGCTTCTCCAACGTCGGCCTCGGCATCGCCCACTCCATGGCCCACACCCTCGGCGCGGTCTATGACACGCCTCACGGCGTCGCCTGCGCCATGATGCTCCCGAACGTCATGGAATTCAACGCGGACGTCACCGGTGACAAGTTCGCGAACATCGCGAAGGCAATGGGTGTCGAAGGGGTCGATGACATGAGCGTCGAAGAGTACCGCAAAGCGGCGGTCGATGCCGTCCGCAAACTCTCCGTCGACGTCGGCATCCCGACCGTCCTCGAAGCCCTCAAAGAAGAGGACCTCGACTTCCTCGCCGAAAGCGCCGCAGCCGATGCCTGCACACCCGGCAACCCGAAGGAAGCCTCTCTGGAGGATTACAAGACCCTCTTCCGGAAACTCATGAAATAACTTCTCCCAACTCCTTTCCATACATCTCTTGAATCACTGAAACAGGAAGACCGTGACGAAATGTCGCGATCTTCTTGTCGTTTCCGTCGCGGTTGCTTATAATGGAAATAGCCAGGACACGTGCAAAGGAGGGCCCGTTATGATCCGGGAAGAGATTCTGGAATACCTGCGTCCCATCACCGAAGAGGAACAGGCGGCGCTCGACGGCAGGGAAGAAGTCGACCGGTCGTTGTATGTCAAGGACGCGGAAAACCTGATTGCCAACAAGGAAGGAAAACTGGATGTCATCAACAGCGAAAAGCTGCTCGAGAACGGACGGATCATTACAGTCCGCCCGCACACCCGGTTCGTCCATTTCCCGGAACACCAGCACGACTACATTGAAGTCATCTACATGTGCTCCGGCTCCACGACCCACATCATCAACGGAACGGAACTGAAACTGCAGGATGGGGAACTCCTGTTCCTCGGACAGAACGCGACCCAGGAGATCCTCCCAGCGGGAGAGAATGACATTGCGGTCAACCTCATCGTCCTGCCGCAGTTCTTCGACACGGCCCTGCAGATGATGGGGGAGGAGGAGAGCCCGCTGCACCGCTTCATCATCGACGTCCTGACCGGGGAGAACGCCACCGGGTACCTGTACTTCCAGGTCTCGGACATCCTGCCGGTCCAGAACCTGATGGAAAACTTGTTGTATACTCTGATCCACAATTCGCCGAATCGCCGCAACATCAACCAGACGACGATGGGCCTTCTGTTCCTGCAACTTTTGAACTACACGGACCGTCTGTTCTACGAGGACGACTCCGAGGAAGAAGCTGTCGTTCAGGTGCTCCGTTATATAGAAAACCATTATAATGACGGTTCGCTCAGCGAATGCGCCGACCTTCTGCACTACGACTTTTACTGGCTGTCGCGGGAAATCAAGAAACAGACCGGGAAGAACTACACAGACCTGTTGCAGGAGAAGCGGATGGCGCAGGCGGCCTTTCTGCTGAAGACGACTAAAATGAATGTGGCCGACATAGCCCTCAGCATCGGGTACGAGAATGTGAGCTACTTCCATCGGCTCTTCGGAAAGACCTATGGTTTATCGCCGAAGAAATACCGGACTGCCAACCAGGAAGTCCAGGGTGCGAACGGCTGAGTTGTCCGCACGACCGGACTGCAACAGAGGACACTTTTTTAGTTAAACCAAAACCTAACAAACCTCTCTTTCGGAGTGTATCATGTGAACTGTAAGAACACGTGACACGCAACGAAAGGGAGGTTTTCGTTATGAAATACTTTCTTGCAGTAGACATCGGAGCCGGCAGCGGACGACACATTCTCGGCTCCATTCAGGACGGCAAACTCGTCCTGGAAGAGATCCACCGCTTTGAAAACGGGATGGACCGCAACGAAAACGGTCACCTCATCTGGGACCACGAGAGACTGTTCCGCGAGATCAAAGCGGGCCTGAAAAAAGCCGGCGACCTCGGCAAGGTCCCGTCCTATGTCGCCATCGACACCTGGGGCGTCGACTACGTCCTCCTCGACAAGGATGACCACGAGATCCTTCCGGTGTATGCCTACCGCGATGAACGGACTGAAGCAGCAGTCCCCGCAGTGGAAGCGGTCATCGCTCCCGAGAAGCTCTACAGCATCACCGGCATCCAGAAGCAGAACTTCAACTCCATCTACCAGCTCTGGTGTGACAAGGAGTCCGGACGCATGGACCAGGTCGCGAGCCTTCTGATGATTCCCGAGTACTTCTGCTACAAACTGACCGGCGTCAAGCTCAACGAGTACACGAACGCCTCCACCGGCGGCATGCTGGACGCGGCGAAGAAGACCTGGTCCGAAGAGATCATCGACAAGCTCGGCTACAAGAAGAGCCTTTTCGGAACGCTCTCCCTTCCGGGAACGGAAGTCGGAAGCTTCACGGAGCAGATCGCCAAAGAAGTCGGGTATGACGCCAAAGTCATCCTGTGCCCGACCCACGACACGGCATCCGCCGTGGCTGCCTGTCCGCTCGACGACGAGACGCTGTTCCTGTCCTCCGGCACCTGGAGCCTCATCGGGTTTGAGAACCTCGAGCCTGTCATCAACGAGGCCGGGTTCAAAGCCAACTACACGAACGAGGGCGGCATCGAGTACCGCTTCCGCTGCCTCAAAACTTCATGGGCATGTGGCTCTTCCAGAGCATCCGGAAAAACCTCGATAAAAAGTACACCTACGACGAGATGATGGAGATGGCCATGGCCTCCACGTACGACAAGACCGTGGATGTTAACAGCCCGAACCTCACCGCTCCGGAAAACATGATCGAAGCCATTCGCGCTGAAGTCGGCGAACCGGACCTTCCCGTGGGCGATGTACTGGAATGTGTGTACCAGTCCCTGAGTGACGCGTACGGCAGAGCCGTGAAGGAAGCCGAAGCGCTGTCCGGCCGGACGTTCTCGAAACTCCTCATCGTCGGTGGCGGCGGCTCCGACGTCTACCTCAACAAACTGACCGCCGAAAAGACCGGCCTCACCATCCTGACCGGCATCAAAGAGGCAACGACCACCGGCAACCTCGCAGCGCAGATCATTTACGACTGCAAGGAAAACGGCGGAGAGTATATCGACATCATGAACTTCCGGGAGCTGGTCAAAGCCTCCTTCCCGCTGAGCGAAACGAAAGGAAACTGAACCATGAAAGACATCATGACTGCACCCTTTGTCAAAGAGATGTGTGAGACCACAGCCAACATGTATCGCCTCTACTGGGACGAGCGAAACGGCGGCAACATCAGCTACCTGCTGGATGAGAAGGAAGTTGCCGAGTACCTCGACACGAGCTACGTCATCCGCACGTTCGACACCGGCTTCGAAGCGCCGGACCTCGTCGGCAAGTACTTCATCGTCACCGGCTCCGGCAAGTACTTCAAGAACGTGGAGAAGGACCCCGCTGACAACATGGGTATCATCCGGATCGCGGAGGACGGCACCACCGCAGAACTCCTCTGGGGCTTTGAGGACGGGGTCTCCAAACCGACCTCTGAGCTGCCCGCCCACCTCATGAGCCATCAGGCCCGCCTGAAGGTCGACCCCGAGAACCGCGTGGTCCTGCACTGCCACCCGACGAACATCCTCGCCATGACCTATGTCCATGAGCTGGACGCGAAGAAGTTCTCCCACACGCTCTGGGAGATGAGCACGGAGTGCATCGTCGTCTTCCCGGAAGGCGTCGAAGTCCTGCCCTGGATGCTCTGCGGCACGAACAGCATCGGCGAAGCCACGGCCGAGAAGATGCAGAACGCCCGCGTGGTCCTCTGGGCGATGCACGGCATCTACGGCGCCGGCAAAACCTGAGATGAGACCTTCGGCCTCGTCGAGACCGTCGAGAAGGCCGCGATGATCTACATGAAGATCGCGCACCTGCCGCTCGTCAACACCATCAAAGACGAAGAACTGAAAGAACTCGCCGAGTACTTCGGCGTCGATTACCGAAAAGACTATCTGAACGCATAAAGGAGGAAACAACATGCTCGTCAAAAGCCTCGTAGAAACCAAAGCGAAGGTCGGCGTGTTTGCCATCGCGCTGGGCGCGTACCTTCCGCAGTTCCCGACGCTGGTCCCGGAGTTTGAGGCCCAGTATGAGGACTTCAAGAAGACCAACATCCCGGATTCCGTCGAGCTCGTCGACGGCGGCATCGTCACGACGAAAGAACTCGCCATGGCGGCCGGGGACAAGTTCCGCGCCGCGGACGTGGATCTCGTCATCCTGCAGCTCCTGACCTATGCCACATCCTACAATATGCTTCCGGCCGTCCGCGATCTCAACGTCCCCGTCGTGCTCGTCAACGTTCAGAAGAAACTGGCGCCGGACTATGCAAACACGGACACCGCCACCTGGCTCGGCGAACTTTATGCCTGCGGTGCCGTCGGTGAAATGGTCGCCGACCTCGAACGCGCCGGCAAGCGGCACGCGGTCATCACCGGTGTCGTCGAAGGGGGAGACCCCGAAGTCAAAGCGGAGATCGAGGACTGGTGCAAAGCCGCTCAGGTCCGCCGCCGCTTCCGCCAGACGAACATCGCGCAGATCGGCCGTCCGTATCCCGGCATGATGGACCTCTACATCGACGAGACCAACCTGTACCACAGAATGGGCCTCTATACCAAACAGTTCGACTGGGAGGTCATGTGGGACATCGCCGACGACATCACCGACGAGGAAGCCATCCGCGAAAAGGCGCAGGACATCCTGGACACCTTCGACATCGAGGGCGGTGCCACGGTCGAGACCGTCTGGGATATGGCGAAATACGTTGTAGCTTTCGAACAGTGGGTGAAGGACGAGCAGATCGCCTTCGTCGCCTCCCACTATGACGGCAAGGCCCAGGGCAAAGCCGGCACGCTCGACTCCATGCTCATCCCGGCGTTCTCCATGCTTATCAAGCAGGGCGTTGCCTGCGCCGTCGAAGGGGACATCAAAGTTTCCATGGCGATGAACATCCTGAAGACCATTTCCGGCATGGGCCAGCTTTCTGAGATGTATTCCATCGACTTCAATGAAGACATCTGCATCATCGGCCACTCCGGCTCGGGCGACGCGGACATCTCCGCGAAGAAACCCACCATGAAGATCGTGGACGTGTTCC
Organism: Clostridia bacterium; assembly: GCA_017614275.1. Taxonomy (GTDB): domain Bacteria; phylum Bacillota; class Clostridia; order Oscillospirales; family Acutalibacteraceae; genus RUG420. Next base: position 14,137 of record JAGACE010000123.1, read on the forward strand.
ACGGCAAGACCGGCGGCGGATACCTCACCCAGTTCTATCCGCACCTCGGGCCCGTCACTTACCTCGGCATCACCCAGGACAAGGACGGCAACTTCAAGTTCGTCGTCGCGGAAGGCGTCAACGAGGAAGGCCCCATCTTCACCTACGGAGACACGAACATGCGCACCCGCTTCACCTGCGGCGCCCGCGAGTTCTGCAATAAATGGAGCGAAGCCGGCCCCACCCACCACATGGCGGCGGCGTCCGGCAGACATATCGATACCATCCTGAAGGTCGCCAAGATCTTTGACGTCCCGGTGGATATCATCACCCGCTGAACCAATTGAGAAAGACATTTTCCAAGGAGAGAGAGTAACATGTCAACTTTAGTCAAGAAACAGCC
>JAGACE010000124.1 GCA_017614275.1 Clostridia bacterium
TCCAACAAAAAGACCCGCCGTTTGGCGGGTCTTTTGTTCGCTATTTAGGGTTTGACCAGATAGATCAAGTAGGTGTCGCCGGTCGGGAGGACCTTCAGTCCGTCGGCGGTCTTTTTCTTGTATGCCAGGCAGGTGTTCTCCTGGCTGACCGGGATCAGGATGCCTTGTTTCATCAGGTACTGTTCGGCGGAGAGACAGTAGCGGGTGATGACGCCGGGATCGGTGGCGGAGACGGCGCCGCGGAGCAGCTCGTCGTATTCGTCCGAGGCGAGGTTCACGAGGTTCGCCTCGGTGTCCCCGGTGAACTGCTTGAGGAAGTTGGCGGCCACGAGTTCCGAGGACCGCAGGGTGGTGTAGGCCACGTCATAGCTGCCGGCGGCCAGCGCGCGCTGCAGCTCCGGCTGGGTCTCCACGGTGTCCACTGTGATGGACAGGCTGGTGCCGAAGACCTTCTGCCAGTTCTGGACGAGGGACTGCGCCAGGTTCTTGTCGGACTGCAGGCAGAGGAAGCGGATGGCGAAGGAGTCGGGAGCCGGCTCGTCTTCCGTGGCGACGGCTTCGAATTTCTCCTGCGCGGCCGCGTAGTACTTCTTTGCCTTCTTCAGGTTGAACGCGTTCCCTTTGGCCTGTCCGGCGGCGGTCCGGTATGCGGTGCCGCTGACGGCGTTGCAGCAGTCGGGGATGACGCCTTCCGCTGCGGTCATGTCTTTCGTGATCAGGGTGGAGAGGTCGGTGGCGGTGGTCAGGGCCAGGCGCAGGTCCTCATTGCCGGAGAAGTCCGACTGCATGTTGAAGACGAGGGCATGGACCTGGTTCGCGTATTTCGAGACCTCGAACTGCCGCGGCAGGGACGATGCGCCGGCGGCGCTGAGGATGGCCCCGTCCAGGACCCCTTCGTCCGAGGCGAAGTCCGTGAGGACCTCCAGCGGTCCCTCTTCGCCGTCCATCAGCTGCTCTTTGGCCAGGCGCAGGGTGCAGGTGTCGACCTCGCCCGGGAAGGCGCCGGTGTAGCTCTCATTCTTCGTCAGGGTGAGCGAGGTCCCGTTCGCGTTCCGGCCGGACAGATAGTAGGGTCCGTTGGAGAGCAGGAGCTCGGGCGTCAGGCCGTAGCGGCCGGCGGTGGCCTTGAAGAAGGCCCGGCTGCAGGGCATGGCGCAGGGAGACGCCAGAGACGTCAGGAAATTGCTGTCCGGGGCGGACAGTTTGATGCGCACGGTGGTGTCGTTCGGCGCGGAGACGCCGAGCCTGGAGGCGGGGAGCTCCCCGTTGTAGATGGCCTCCGCGTTGCGGATGCCGAAGAGGCGGGAGGCGCCCGGTGCGGCGGTGTTGCCGGAGACGGCGCGCTGCAGACCGAAGACGAAGTCGTCGGCGGTCATGGCGGTCGGGAATCCCAGGATGAAGTCCTCGCCCAGCGGGTTCTTGGCGGCTGCCTCCGCGCTGTCCGCGTCGGGCACGTGCCAGGTGAGACCGCTGTGGAGGATGAAGGTATAGGTCAGCCCGTCGTCGGAGATGCTCCAGTGGTCCGCGGCGGCCGACTGGACATTGCCGTTCTCGTCCACGCGCACCAGCCCCTCGAAACAGTTGGCCGCGATGGTGGACGCGGCGGTGCTGTCCGCGATGGCGGGGTCGGTGCTCTCCGGGATGGAGTCGACCGCCAGGACGATGTCGGTGGTCTTCGGCTCGCAGGACGCGAAGAGCAGGGCTGCCAGCAGGACGCTGAGCAGGAGAGACAGGGCTTTTTTCCACATAGAACGAAGGGCTCCTTTTCGGGCGATGGACTTGAAGTCTTACAGAACAATTCTATCATAGCCGCACACGGAAAAAAAGACGGACAGAGAAGAAAAAGAGGGCCAAAACTTCCCGGGGAAGGGGTCGGTATTTGTTGAAAAGGCACATCGCCTTGTGTATAATTTATGTGTATATCTAAAAAATCCCCCGGAAACATTAGGAGGAATCGAAATGGAATTTGAACTGAGCGTAAAAAAGATGACCCTGCGCGAGCAGATCAGCTTTTTGACCGGAAAGGACTTCTGGCATACAGCCGCTCTGAACCGGCTGGGCATCCCGTCCCTCCTGCTCTCCGACGGCCCGACCGGCCTTCGGAAAATGAAGGGCCTCGGCAACATCACCGCCATCTGCTATCCGAGCGCGGCGGCCATCGCCAGTTCCTGGGACAAGGAGGGCACGAAAGCGTTCGGCGAGAAGCTGGGCGATGAGTGCCGTGCGGAACGCGTTTCCGTCCTGCTGGGCCCCGGCGTCAACATCAAGCGTTCTCCGCTCTGCGGCAGAAACTTCGAGTACTATTCGGAAGATCCGTTCCTGGCCGGCACGCTGGCCGCGAACTACATCAACGGTGTCCAGTCCAAAGGCGTCGGCACGTCCATGAAGCACTTTGCGGCGAACAGCACCGAGGACTTCCGGTTCAAGGCGGACTCCATCGTCGACGAAAGAGCGCTCCGGGAGATCTATCTGCGCGGCTTTGAGATCGCGGTCCGTCACGCGCAGCCCTGGACCATCATGATGGCCTACAACAAGATCAACGGCAAATACTGCACGGAGAACAGCTGGCTGATGACCGACGTCCTCCGCGGCGAGTGGGGCTTCCAGGGCCTGACCGTCTCCGACTGGACGGCCACGTCCGACCGCGTCCGCTGCCTGAAGGCCGGACTGGACCTCGAGATGCCCGGCGCCGGCTACTATACCGTCCAGAAAGTGGCGAAGGCCTATCGCGCAGGGGAGGTCTCCGGGGAAGAGATCGAGACCGGCGCCCGCCGCGTCCTGAATCTGGTCGACAAAGCCACCGAAGGCCACCTGAGCGAAGCCGCGCCCGTCTGGGACAAGGAAGCGGACCACGCCTATGCCGTGGAACTCGCGAAGAAGTGCCCGGTCCTTCTGAA
>JAGACE010000125.1 GCA_017614275.1 Clostridia bacterium
CGGACGGCAAGGTCACCTTCGACGAGACCGGCATCTACAAGAACGAATACGGCTGGTGGCGCACGGTCGACTCCAAGGTCGACTTCAACGCCAACGGCATCTACAAGAACGAATACGGCTGGTGGAAGTGCACCGACGGCAAAGTCACCTTCAAGGAGACCGGCATCTTCAAGAACCGCTACGGCAAGTGGTACTGCAAGAACTCCAAAGTCGACTTCACCAAGAACGGCAAAGACACCTACGGAGGCCACGTCTATACCGTTGAAAACGGCAAAGTCGTCGGCTGACCGGCCCTGACAACCACAGAAACGCCCCGACAAAGCGTCGGGGCGTCTTTTCGGATTCGCGACACACTGTACGGTAGGAAAACCGGCGGATCGCCTCTATAATGCAGGTGTACGACGGGCGATGCATCGCCCACACGAAACATTAGTACAGGAGGAACCCCTTATGCTGACACTCGATTCCAAAGTCAAAGCCCTGAAGAAAAGCCCCGAAGCCACGGCCATCATCGTCAAATACAGCCCTGGCATCGCGACCGACCCGCAGATGAAACTCGTCCAGGGCCTGACCATGAGAAAGCTCCTCAGCTTCCCGCAGGCCGGCCTCTCCGAAGAGGAAGTCGCCGCTCTGGAGAAAGAACTGCTGGACGCCCAGATCGAAGGCTGAGAACAGCAACAGAACAAAACCGCCCGTCGGGGCGGTTTTTGTTTTATCCGAACGCTTTCCTGCGCAGGTCGAGCGCTTTGAGCAGGATCAGCAGCTGAAGGCGGACATCCGGGTCTTCAAGGTCGGCGTCCAGCTCCTTTTTGATGCGGGACAGCCGTTCGAGGAGCGTGCTGCGGTGGACGTAGAGTTCCGCCGCCGTGGCCGTGACATTCATATTGTTTTTCAGATAGGTGTGCAGGGTCTCAATGTAACTGGTGGCCGAGTTCTCATCGTGCTCGAACAGCCGCTTCAGCCCTTCCGAATAATACATCTCCAGGGGCTGGTCGTTCGGCGCGTTGATGATGAGCTCTTCCAGCGCGTAGTTCTCGAAGAAATAGAAGGTGTCCTCCGGATCGAAGATGCTTCCGTTCTCCAGGGCGATGAGCGCCTGTGTGAAGTGGGTCTTGGCAGAGAACACATCGGAGAAGTCCTGGCTGATCCCCACTTTCAGATTGTCCGCGTCGAACTGCTCTTCCAGAAGGCGGAGGTATTCCCGGCGGGCTGCCGGGCCGTCGTCGAACGCGCCCGCAGGGACGAAGGAGACGATGTTGTTCTGCCGGGAAAAGGCGAGGCTCCCGGGGAACAGGCTCTCAAGGCTCTCACAGACATAGGAGGCCGGGACTTTGCTGAGTTTTTCGCCCGGCTGCAGGACCATGCATCGCCAGCGGGCGGGGAGGTCGGTCTGCTCGAGGCGCCGCCGGTCTTCGGGGTCCACCGGCATGTCGTCCAGAAGGCTGCGGCAGACCTTCCGCAGCACGCTGTGGCCCGAACTCAGGAACTGCGTATGCTGTTTCATGGCCAGCATCAGGTAGTGCGCGAAGAGGCGGATGAGGGGCTCGTCGCCCGGGGCATAGGGGCGGTTTTTTTACTCCAGCGTGACGCTGCCCGCGTACTCCTCGGCGTCGAAGAGGTTGTAACTCAGGACAGAGTTGCCGAGGATGTCGAGGTGGAGCGGGTCTGTCTCATCGATCTGCATGTCCATCGTGCTGAGGAACTGGTTCATGGCCGACAGGCTCAGCTTTTCGCCGCCCCGGTCGTCGATGGCGATGTGCCGGTGTCCCTCCGGGTAGCCCGCTGTCGTCACGAACCGGAACTCGGAGTCGAGCACCATGAGCGGATTGCCGAAGAGGCGGGAGGTGGCCTCTGTCATTTCGGCCAGGTCCGCCGTGGTCTCCACGATCTGGTGCAGTCGGTCGTACCAGCGGCTGTACTTGTCGTAGATGGCCGTGACCGCGTTCATGAGGACGAAGGGGTCCGTCCGATCCCGCAGGCGGATGAGGCAGCAACGGTCGAGGTAGGCGTTCGCCACGGCGGTGTTTCCCGCACAGAGGATGACGCAGCCCTTTTCCATTTTCAGGTGGCGGGGGAACTGCTCTCCGGGCAGGAGATACAGGTGGCCCGCCTCCATGGGCTGCGAGGAGTCCAGATAGAACTCCGGGCGGCCGAGGTTCAGCTCCGCGGTATGGTGACCCGACAGTTCTGCCGGGAACTCGGGTGCAAGGTTTTCCAACAGGATGTCCGCGTTGAGTTTCATGTCAGGCGTCTCCTTTCGTTGTTTCCGCTTCTATTGTAACAAATGAGCGGCGGCGGGGAAAGTGACAGAGAAACCAAAGTTTTCAGAGAAGCCCCTGCAAACTGTAGGGGCTTCTCGCCTTGAAAACCGGACGGTTTAAAGGATGGGCTGATCCACACGACACCGATTATAGTAAAAGCGTCTGAAACCCGAACCTGACGACAAGGGAGGAATCATCTATGGCATTGAAACCCGGTGTCCCCGCATACAAAGGCGTCGAGACCGCCTGGGGCAAGATCATCAACCAGAAAGACGCATACAATTTCGGCGTCCGGCACATCGCCGCGTTCTCCGCGAACC
>JAGACE010000126.1 GCA_017614275.1 Clostridia bacterium
CAACCAAAAATATAGAAATGGTACGTAATAACGCTCCCAAATAAGCCAAAAACTACGTACCAAACAGCCCAAAACACAGAAATGGTACGTAAAACGGGTGCCGGCGAGTTGACTTCTCTCCTGAAAGTGCTTGTCGGCTCCCAAAAGGCTCTCCGACTTGCCTCCGCTCAGACTCGTTTCGCAGCCCAAAGGGTGCTTTGCCCCTTTGGGCTGTTGTTTGCCCCATGCTGTGGGGCGAAGGCGGGGTCAAGGGCAGGCAGAGGCCGGAACGGTCGCAGGGCACAGGAGTTGGAAAAAGCGGAATGTATTCTGCGGGCTTCCGTTGCCTGCCGCGCAGCGGGCTTGCCCCTTGACGCCGCCGGAGCACCGCGGCACTACTCTGCATCCTGCTTGCGGAAACGCGGCATAACGTGACCGCACTGTTGGTAAATCGCCGCGGTGGAGGCAAGATGTTGTTCCGTTCATGAGAAAAAAGACCTCCGGGAAACCGGAGGTCTTTTGGGTTTGCGTTGGGTGCTACTTGCCGACGGAGCGGCTGCGCAGGGCCGGCAGGCCGGCGCCGATGAGGGTGAAGACGGCCTGGAAGATCAGCACCTTGAAGTCGGACAGGGCGTCCGGGCCGACGATGGCCAGCGCGATGCCGACGATGGCGGCGATGACCGTGACGGCCATGGCCAGGATGTTGTTGATGGACACGCCGTCGTACAGGCGGCGGGCTTCGTACAGGGTCTTCATGGAAGACTCGATGCTGCCGTTGTGCAGGATGCCCGACGTGGAGGAGGCTTTCTCCTTCTCGAAGTACTTCCCGGCGACATCGCCCTGGACGGGGCCGAGGACCTTGACGGCCGTGGACGGCAGGCGGTAGTACTTGCAGACCATCTCTTCCGTGATGTTGCAGTCGGTGTTGCGGACGAGGATGGTGATGCCCGCGCGGTCGATGTTCTGCAGGTACCGCCGGAACTGTTTGATCGGGCGGTACTTCACGACGAACATGGCGGCCACTTTGCCGGAGATGGCCAGGTAGTTCACCCGGCGGCCGTTGATGGTGTACTGCTTTTCGAACTCTTCGTCCGGCAGGTCCACGTTGTGGTTCAGCAGGAGACTGCGGTTGCCGAAGAGGACGCGGCGTTCGCCAATCCACGCGGAGAGGCCGAGGCGCTCTTCGTAGGCGAGGCCGTCGACGCTCGGCAGCAGGTCGTTCTTGCCGAGGATGACGTTCTGGAACTCGTCCGCGAGCGGTCCGCCGGAGCCGATGACCAGCGCGGCGGCATAGAGGATGGCGTCGTCGATGCGCATGTTGTGGAAGGTCTTGATGCCGATGATGTGGCAGGAGTCCTTCGTGAAGATGTCGTTGCTGTCGATGGCAAAGGTGTTCACATAGGCGCTCTGCTCGACGGCCCGGTGGCCGAGGATGGCAGACCCCTTGCGGGAGAAGCGCTTGTCATCGATGTACAGGGAGATGTTCGAGGCCAGCAGCGCGAAGGCCGGGATAGCGATGGTGACGAGCGCCGCGAAGACGCTGACGCCGAGGGTGGCGCTGTGGCGGACCAGTCCGAAGACGAGGGCGGCCAGCAGGGAGACGCCGAGGACCGCGAGGGTCGGCAGGTGGGCGTTCTGGTCGGCCGGGTCGTCCGCGAAGGAGTCCTCGATGAACTTCGCCTGATCCTGGATCTTGGCGTTGTAAGAGACGACCGGGTTCTCCAGCTGCATGCCGCGGGTGACCTCCGCCGCGTCCTTCTCGTTGTCGATGACTTCCGTGCTGTACATCTGGATGCCGCTGATGAGCAGCCGCAGGTTGTCGAGCACCCGGCGGTAGGACAGGTGGCGGGACACGTTGGACAGCAGGACGGTGAAGCAGGCAGCCGCCGTGAACAGGGCCACGGTGACGCCGGTGGACCGGGAGGCCAGGAAGTAGATGAGGTCGGCCAGGAGGTTGGCGAGGACCACGACGGTGACCGCGCTGGAGGCGTTCAGCCGGCCGCGGACGATGCCGAGGGCGCCTTTGACGAAGGTCGGCCAGCTGAGGGCCGAGGCGATCAGCAGGATGGCGGCGTTCACGCCGAGGGTCAGCCCGGCGCTGGCGCCGAGGCCTTCCAGACTGTTCCCGTTGGAGGCGAGGATGCCGGACAGCACCAGGGCCACCACGGTCAGGACCGCCTGGATGATGCAGCCGATGAAGGTGAAGCGGGTCTTCCGCTCCAGGGCGTCTTCGATGCGCTCCGCGTCTTCCGGAGCGTTCAGGTATTCGTCGTTGAGATAATCGGTGACGTAGGAGTCGTGGCTGACGAAGCGTTCATCGCCGAGGGCGAAGCGCAGGTCTTCGTTGACCGTGTTCGGGTCGAAGTCCAGCGGCTCCTCTTCCCGTTTCGGGGCGTCTGCCTCGTCGGCTTCGCGGCGGTTCAGGCGGAAGCCCTTGATGCGCTCGGAACGGCGCTCCCGGAGAAGCTCCTCCGTGGCGTCTTCGTCGACGGTCTCCGGCTGGAGTTCCAGCTCTTCGTCGTCGAAGCCGGTCAGTTTGATCTGGCCGTCGATCTCCGTGTCTTCGTGCTCTATGGTCTTGGTGTCGCCCTTGGCGACGATGGTCTTGTCAAAGGTATTGAGTTCCGCGTCGGCGGCGATGATCTGGGGAATGGGTTCCAGATCGGCCGTGTTGGTGATCTTGCGGGTCTTGCCCACGGTGG
>JAGACE010000127.1 GCA_017614275.1 Clostridia bacterium
AACAGACGTTGTCCTTTTCCACGATGTCGACCATGGTGGTGAACTCCATGAGCGTGACGTTCGGGAGCTGCTTCACCGCGTCCAGCAGATGGCTGGTGATCTCCCGCCCCGTGACGTCGTCATGGAACAGGATGCGCTTGTCGGAGTGTGCCCCCTCTTTCGTGAAGAGGAACTGTCCCTCCGGGTCGGATTCGAAGTGGGTGCCGTAGGAGACCAGGTCCCGGATAACGTCCTGAGACGAGCGGATCATGATGCCGACGGACTCCTTGTCGTTCTCGTAGTGGCCGGCTTTCATGGTATCTTCAAAATAGCTTTCGTAGTCGGTATCGTCCTTGAGCATGCAGATGCCGCCCTGGGCGAGGTAGGAATCGGAGCTCTCCAGGTCCGATTTGGAGATCAGCAGGATCTGCTTGTCCTTGGGGCACTGCAGGGCGCAGTAGAGCCCGGAACAGCCGCTGCCGACGATGAGGATATCCGTTTTCAGCATTGTGTATCCCTCCTGTTTCAAGCGCATTATAGCACAGTGAAAGCGGGCTGACAATCAGTTGACAAACATATGTCAAACTATTTTTTGACAGGTGTCTTGACACCCTCCCCGCTTCCGTATATAGTACAGGTAGTATTTGGGAAGGAGTGTTGCTTCATGCTCACCACCAGAGAGTTACAGGACGAGATCCTGCGCCTCAAAAAAGAAAAGAACATCTGCATCCTGGTCCACGCCTACCAGAGCCACGACATCTGGGAAGTCGCGGATTACGTGGGCGATTCATACGGTCTCAGCGTGGAGGCCGCGAACACCGACGCCGACACCGTCATCATGTGCGGGGTGCGATTCATGGCGGAGACCGTCAAGATGCTGTCTCCGGAGAAGAAAGTCATCCTGGCCAACGGGATCGCGGGCTGCCCCATGGCGGACCAGTATTCCGGTTCGGACCTGAGAGAGCTCAAAAAAGAATACCCCGGCTATGCCGTGGTCGCCTATATCAACACGACGGCGGACACCAAGACGGAGGCCGACGTCTGCGTCACCTCCTCCTCTGCCCTGAAGATCGTGCAGAACATGGAGGAGGACAAGATCCTCTTCATGCCGGATCCGAACCTCGGCGCCTGGGTCCGGGACAACTGCCCGGAAAAAGACTTCGTCCTCGTCAAGGGCGGCTGCCCCACCCATCTGCGGGTCACCGCGCTGGAGGCAGAGATCATGAAGAAGGCCCATCCAGAGGCCCTGCTGCTGGTCCACCCGGAATGCCGTCCGGAAGTCACGGCCCTGGCGGACTATGCCGGCAGCACCACCGGCATCATGAAGTACGCCATCGAGTCCGACGCGAAGGAATTCATCATCGGCACGGAGTACAGCATCGTCCAGCACCTGCAGTTCGAGTGCCCGGACAAGAAGTTCTATGCCCTCTCCACGGACCTCATCTGTCAGAACATGAAGATGACCACCCTCGGAGACGTCTACCAGAGCTGCCTCGGCACGGGCGGGGACGAGATCCTCATGAGCGACGAGCTCATCGCCGCGGCCCGCAAGCCCATCGACCGCATGATCGAGCTGGGCGGCTGACAAAAAAGAAAAACCCCCGAAGCGTTCCTTCGGGGGTCTTTTATTATGGTTTAGAAGCAGTCCGCCGTCCCTCGGTAGTTAGGGTCCATGCTCATGAGCCAGGCATAGCTGACTTCCGGGTAATGGACGTTGATGAGTTTGGTGACGTTCAGGACGGTGGTGACCGCCATGTCCGGGTCCACCAGGAAGAGGCCGGTCAGGAGTTTGACGACGTTCGTCACGAAGACGGTCAGGTCGAGGGGGCTCAGATAGTTGATGCCCGCGTCGTTCAGGGACTCGACGATCAGATCCTTGAGCACGGTGTTGAAGCCGTAGGTGGTGTCAAAGGGCACCCTGCCCGCCTTGGCGATGCGCTCCTCCATGCTCTCGGCCTGCAGGTTCTTCTGCAGGGCCGCCTCAAAGGCCGCGAGGTCCAGCTCGTTGCCGTTGAGCAGTTTCCGGCCCATGATGACCGTCAGGACGGTGCGGAAGCCGTTCTGGTACTCGTTGACGAACGTGTCCCGGGAGCCGACCAGCTGGACCGCGATGGTGCGGACCAGCGCCGCCTCGAATTCCGGCAGAAGCGTCTTGTTCGCCGTGTCCTTCGCGATGACGCCGTCGGTCAGATCGACCTTGTAGGGCTGGAAGCGGTCCGGGGTGTATTCCTCCGCCACTTCATGGGCCTTCATGGCGTAGAACAGTTTCTTCATGGCCCGCGCCTTGGCGGTGTAGCCCGCCTCGCCCTTGACGGGGTAGTTCCAGATCCGGCCGTAGCGGCCGAAGCCGTATTCCTTCATGGCCACCAGCGGCACGATGTCGTTGGGGTTGAGGAACGACCAGATGTTGTCGTACTGTTTGCCGGTCAGGCCGTCCGCGACCATCGCGCCCTGGGGCGCCTCGAAGGTCATGGCGTACAGGTCCTTCCGCCCGAGCGTGATGCCGGTGTCGTTCAGGGCGCCCTCGTCGATGGCGGCCGCTGCCAGATTGGCGACGGCGCCGCCGCGGCTGTAGCCGTTGAGCCACAGTTTGACGTGGCCTTTGATATTATAGTCTTTGAGATACTGACGGAGGGCCTTCAAAAGCTTCTCCTTGTTGGCGGCGAAGTCCGTGTGCTGCCCGTTGCGGCCGAGGTTGAAG
>JAGACE010000128.1 GCA_017614275.1 Clostridia bacterium
CGGCATGAGCACCATGATGTTGAGTTCGTTCTTCGGCCCGGTCAGGGCGGTCTGGATCTCCTGTTCCACGGCGATCTTCTCCACGATCATGTTTCGCGTGTCCCCGACGATATGCCGGAGGTTCCCGCCGGCCGTACTGCAGATGTCGTAGACTTCCCCGAAGGTCCGCACGTCAGAGCAGCCGGTCTCTTCCGCCATCTCCGCCAGCAGGTCCGGGATGGAGCGGCCGTTTTTCAGCCCCTCGGTCAATCGCCCGGAAGCATAGACGACCGGCGCGCTCTTTCCGTAGAGTTCCCGCATGTCGCCGTCCGCGGTCAGAAAGGCCTCATAGCCGTTCCGCCCCACGGAGAGGGAGGTGGCGATGGAATCCAGGTAGTCGCAGAACTGGTCCAGGAACTCCTGTCGGCGCCGCTCTTTCTGGCGGCGGACCCAGGCGTTCCGGCAGTACCAGCCGAACAGCAGGGCCAGCAGCACTTCCAGAGGGAGGCGGTGGAACAGCAGATAGCCCGCTCCGAAGCCCCCGGCCGTGCCGGCGAGGAAGCCGGTCAGGAAATCCTGCGGACCGTAGCGTTTTCCGCAGTAGGTATCAAAAAAAGAAATACGGGTCGTCCGGGTCCGGTTCTCCTTCCGGAAGCGTTTCTTCCGTCCGTCGGACGCGGATGGACCGCTTTCGCTCTTCCGCTTCATGCCCGTAGACCTCCAGTTTCCATTGGTGTTTCAGCTCGTTCCCGGTGGCGGTCAGGACCCCCTCCTGACGCTCGTAGAGGCGGTTGAGAAGGATCTCTTCCCCCTCCATGCCGACGACTTCCGTGATCTCCAGGACCACCCGCTGTTTGGCGGAGAGCCGTCCCAGGTGCACGATGATGTCGATGCTGGAGGCGATGTTCCTCCGCACGGCAGGCAGCGGCAGCCCGGAGCTGCCCTGCATGACCATGGTCTCCAGCCGTCGGAGCATGTCTTCGCAGGAATTGGCGTGCCCCGTGGAAAGAGAACCGTCGTGTCCGGTGTTCATCGCCCCCAGCATGTCCAGCGCCTCTTCGCCCCGGACCTCGCCGACGATGATGCGCTCGGGGCGCATCCGAAGGGAGGTGCGGATGAGGTCCCGGATGCTGATGGCGCCGCTCCCGGCGGTATTGGAATTGCGGGTCTCCATGCGGACGAGATTTCCGATCCCCGTCAGCTGCAGCTCCGCAGAATCTTCGATGGTGATGATGCGTTCCCCCTTGGGGATGGCATCCGATAACGCGTTGAGGAACGTCGTTTTCCCGGAGCTGGTCCCGCCGCTGATGAAGATGTTGTATTTGGCCCGCACCAGGCGGGTCAGAAAGTCGGCGGTCTCCTGGGTCAGCGTGCCGAAGGAGACCAGCCGGGCGAGGTCGATCCGGTCTTTGGGGAACCGTCGGATCGTGACCACCGGTCCCTCGATGGAGGCCGGCGGCAGGACCACGTTCACCCGTTCTCCGCCCGGGAGGCGGGCGTCGACGATCGGGTTTGCGCGATTCACTTCCCGCCCCGCACTGGCCACGATGCGCTGGATGATGTCCTCCAGCTCCTTCTCCGAAGAAAAGACATGATCGGCGCGGGAGACGCCGCCGTTTCGTTCGATGAAAATGACGTCCCAGGCGTTGATCATGATCTCGGAGACGGTGTCGTCGTGCAGATACTCTTCCAGGATGCCGAGCCCTCGGAAGTTCCCGAAAAGCGTGCGCGTGGCCCGCTCCAGCTCCTCCGCGGTGAATTCGTGGTCCGGGTTCTGCCGGAGCAGGATCTGTCGGATGAGGCTCTTCAGGTCCTCGTCCGACATCTCGGAGAGACCGGCGGTCAGGTAGAGTTCCCGCCGGACCCGGCGCAGGACTTCCTGTTCTTGAAACTCTGCCATGTCACACCGTCCTTACAGATCCAGTTTTTCATACAGCCGCTCCATGGCGGGTGCCCGGGACAGTTCGTCCTGCAGGTCTCTGGGATCTTCGATGTCGAGGAGCCCGATGCCGCCCAGTTTCAGCGGCACTTCGGTCTCCAGCACCTGCCCGGTCCCGTTTTGGAACCGGTTATAAATCAGGCAGGTCTTCTCATACATCGTTATAGGGTCTTCCGCGCAGAGTGCCGGCAACAGGTCCAGCAGCTGCCTGGTTTTTTCGTTGGCGACCGGCATGCCGTCGTCGACCAGCACCACCTTGTCCGCCGCCAGCAGCGGCAGGACGATCCGCTCCGAGGTGTCGAAGGTCAGGTCCAGCAGGATGACGCTGAACCGCTTCTGCTCCCCGACCAGATCCAGGAGTGTGACGATCTCTTCGCCGGTCATGTCGAACAGCCGGCTCGGGTCGGAAGGCGGGGCGATGGACGCCATGCCCTCCTCGTCGAGTTCGACCGCCCGCTGCAGGATCGCGTCCGGCGCGTACCGGTGTCCGCGGAGGGCGAGCAGGATGTCTTCCATCGTATACAGCCTGTCGCCTCCGTCGGAGGGACCCTGTTCCGGAAAGGTCTGCAGATCCAGATACAGGACCCGGCGCGAGTGCCGGACGCAGTATGCCGCGAAGCTCTTCGCGACAGTCGAGGTGCCGACGCCGCCTGCAGCGGACGTGAACAAAACGACTTTGCACCGCTCCCGCTCTCCGTCCGCATCACCCCCGGGTACCTTATCGACTAAGGCCTTGTATGCGTTGGGAGAGATCCGCTCGTCAAACCGGAGCAGCAGCTCCCGCCACTCGTCGGTACTTCTGTACCGGCAGAGGACCGGGGTCCGGGACATGGGATCGTCTTCTGTTTCCGTCCACTTCGTTTCCAGCTGCATGCGGTCGACCAGCCGGACATACACCGCCGACGTCGGGAGCGGGTAATCGGACAGGTCTGCCGGATCCCCGTCGGGTTCCTGCGGTTCCACAAGAACGATCCGCACCCGGAACTTTTCAACGGCAAGCGCCGCCTTTTCCAGGGTCGGAAACAGGTAGACCTCGAACTCTCCGGGAAACTGATCCCGAAGTGCGGTCCGGAACCGCTCAAAGAATTCCCGGTTGCCGTCGACGACGCCGATGCGGATGCTCATCGCCGACCGCCTCCTTCGTCTTTTGGTGTCTCGCTCCCCACTCTTGCACGGCGCAGAAAAAGTCGCAAGCACTTTTTACCGAACGGTGTTATCCGGCGACCGAACGGTTGTTATGGACCCCGGTTTTTGCGTATTCACGACATGGTTTCGTTCGTATTTGAAGTATCATAAAAGATGTGGTATCATGCTTTTCGTCAACGAAAAGGAGTCCTGCATCATGAAAACCGTCAAAAAAGCCACCGTGGCTCTGATCGTCCTCAGTTCCGTCTTCGGCGCCGCGGCCGTTGCCACCCTGACCGTCCTGTCCGTCTGGGCCAACAAGCCCCGCGGCGTGCGGATCCC
>JAGACE010000129.1 GCA_017614275.1 Clostridia bacterium
GACCTTGGTCGCGGTCTTCTTGCCGCCTTCTTTCGTGAAGAGGACGTTGGTGACCATGGCATGATACACGAACTTGACGCCGCGCTCTTTCAGCCAGTTCTCCATCGGAAGAATGATGGAGTCAGAGTTGTTGTACTTGCAGAAACGAAGGGAGGAAAGATCCGTGAAGCCTTCGAGGTGGTGGATGAATCTCTGCAGGTAGAGTTTGACTTCCAGAGCGGAATGCTCGTTCTTGAAGGCAAACATGGTCTTGAAGTAATACCAGAAGTTGGAGCTGAAGACGGCGTCCGTAAAGAACTGGTCGATGGATTTGCCATAGAGATCCTCGTCCTTCATGAGCATGACCTTCAGGACTTCCATCTGCGCCTTGTCGGACATGTTGAACTTCTTGTCCGGAGCGGCGTTCTGACCGCGGTTCTCGGAGACGCGGCAGTTGGAGTAGTTCGGGTCAGCCTCGTTCAGGCGCTTGTAAGCGTCCAGGATGGAGACGTTCTTGTCGTCGCAGGACGGGATGTCTTTGAAGAGATCCCACATGCACTCGAAATGGTCGTCCATTTCACGACCGCCGGAGATGACGTAACCCTTGCCGGGGATCATCATACCGTCGCAGGAACCACCGGAGACGGAACGAGCTTCGTACACGGTGATGTTCTTACCGGGCATTTTGGCGTCGCGGACCAGGAAGCAGGCCGCGGCCAGACCGCCGATGCCGGCGCCGATGACGATGGCGTTCTTCTTCTCGATGTCTTCGGCCGGGACGGTCGTGCAACCGCTCTCATAGTTGCCGTTGCTGTGATAGAAGCCCTGCTCTTCGATATCATGCCAGTTGAAGATCAGATTTTTGCGTTCGAGACCATTATAGGTGCCTTTTAAATCCATAACTTACTTTCCTCCATACATAAATGTTTTTCGATAAACTCCCCATTGCGAAGTTTATGAACAGAATATTAACACATATTGTATTCAATTTGAACAGTCAAGGTGAACAAAGTGTAAAGGAAAAATTGGTAAAGTTTTACGAAACCTGCCCAATTTGTATGAACATCCGAACATTTTGGCACAATGATCCGCCCCTTCCCTTCAGAAGGAGCGGTTTCTTCTTCCACTTTATTCCGGCCGCCACCGATGGCGTTCCATGTCCACATGGGTGTCATCCACAAAGGTGATGCCGTCGGCTTTCAGCAGGGCGATCTGCTCGTTCCCTCCGCCAAAGGCGAAGGCGTCCGAGATGCGGCCGTCTTTCGTGACGACCCGGTAACAGGGGATGCCCTCCGGATCCGGGTTGACGTGGAGCGCGTAGCCCACGACTCTCGCCCACCGCGGGTTCCCGGCGAGCAGGGCGACCTGCCCGTAGGAGGCGACACAGCCTCTGGGGATCTGCCGCACCACATCGTAGATCCGATCGAAGGTGGTCGGCGCTTGCTTGGTCATTCTCCGAAGACCTCCGGGAACAGGACCTGTTCGACGATGGCGGCGGCATCGGTGATGCAGTCCGGACAGGGGTGCAGGACCACACCGGTCTCCACGCCCTTGAGATCCTTGCAGGCGGTGGCCCCGGCGACTTCCTCGAATCGCCGGACGATCTCCCGGGACAGCTGATAGGTCTGTGCCTTGGTCGTCGGCGCGTCCAGATCCCCGCCGGAGTTCTTCAGCCCCGCCAGGACACAGGCGCCGCTGAGCGCGCCGCAGGTCCCCTGCATGCCGCCCATGCCGAGGCCGAGGCCTTCGGTCACGCGGAACAGGGTCTGCTCGTCCATCCCGACCAGGTCCGCGTACGTACACGCGACAGACTGGGCGCAGTTGAACCCTCTGTCATGTCTCATCAGGCATTCGCCGGTTCTGCTCTTCACAGTGATCTCCCCCTCATGGAACGATACTAAGGTTTTTTCTTAACTATACCATTCCCGGGCAAAGATTGCCATCTCCCGGCGATTCATTGACAGCGCACCCCCTTTATGTTAGGATACATTCAGTTTATCAGGGACGATCGTTTAAAGATCTTTACTTGCAAACCGGCAATGTGTCAGACCTGCAGCGGTTGCTGCAGGTCTTTTTTGATTATCGAACTTGAGGTGAATCAATATGAACACTCTTCGCACCGTCGGCATCGTCGGGCTCGGGCTCATCGGCGGTTCCATGGCAAAGACCGTCAAAAAGCATACGATCGCCAGGGTCTATGCCTGCGATCTCGATCCGAACGCGATGGCTCTTGCCCGAGAGGCGGGCGCCATCGACGGAGAACTGACGAACGAGACCATCCGGGAGTGCGACGTCCTGCTGATCGCGATCGCGCCCCAGGATCTGGTCCGGTGGGTCCGGGACAACGCTGCGCTCATCCCGAAGTCGACCATCCTGGTAGACCTCTGCGGCGTAAAGCGGTATATTTATGATAATGTATCGCCCATCGCCCGGGAACACGGCTTCCTCTATGTGGGCGGCCACCCCATGGCGGGCAAAGAGGTCTCCGGGTTCGCGAACGCCGACATGGACCTGTACCGGGACGCCTCCATGATCCTCTGCCCGGACGAGACGGCGACGGAGGAGGCCATCGATGACCTCAAGGCGTTTTTCCTCGCCCTCGGATTCGGCGAGATCGTCTTCTCCACCCCGGAGGAGCACGACCGCATCATCGCTTACACCTCTCAGCTGGCCCACGCGACCTCCTCCGCCTACATCAAGTCCCCCACCTCCCGCCAGCGCATGGGCTTCACCGCGGGTTCCTACAAAGACATGACCCGTGTCGCCCGGCTGGACCCCGAGATGTGGACCCAGCTCTTCATGGCGAACCGGGACCATATGATCGAGGAACTGCAGGAGCTGGTGGACAACCTGGCCGGATACCTGGACGCCCTGAAGGCGGACGACTCGGCGCTCCTGAAGAAACTGCTCGAAGAGGGCCGCGACCTCAAGATCACCGAGCCCATCGAAAACTGCTGAGAAAAGACCGAAAGAGAGAACCCATCATGTCGATCCAGACCATCCATGTAACGGCCTCCCGGGACTACGACGTCCTCATCGGGAGCGGCCTTCTGAAAGAGACCGGGAAACACCTCCGTGCCGTCCATGCGCCCTGCCGGGTCGCTGTCATCTCGGACAGCAACGTGGCCGCGCTCTATATGGACACGGTCCTCGCCTCTCTGAAGGAGGAGGGCTTCGAGACCCTCCCGTTCCGGTTTCCGGCCGGCGAGCGCTCCAAGACCCTCGACGTGGTGAGCGGCATGCTGGATTTCATCGCGAACCACCACCTGACCCGGACCGACCTCATCGTCGCCCTGGGCGGCGGGGTCACCGGCGATATGGCCGGGTTTGCCGCAGCCACCTATCTGCGCGGCATCGACTACGTGCAGATCCCCACGACCCTTCTGGCCGCCGTGGACTCCTCGGTCGGCGGCAAGACCGCGGTCGATCTCCGCGCCGGCAAGAATCTCGTGGGCGCGTTCAAGCAGCCGCTGTGCGTCCTCTGCGACATCGACACGTTCGACACTCTGCCGGAGGAAGTGTTCCGGGACGGCTGCGCCGAATGCATCAAATACGGCGTCCTGGAAAGCCCCTCCCTCCTGAAGATCTTCTCGGAAGGGACCGCGAAGGAGCACATCGCCGACGTCGTCGCGGAAAGCGTGCGGATCAAGGCGGACTATGTGGCCAAAGACGAGTTCGACACCGGGGTCCGCCGGTTCCTGAACCTCGGCCACACCATCGGCCATGCCGTGGAGCGCACCGCGAAGTATTCCCTCATGCACGGCCACTGTGTGGCGATCGGCATGGTCATGATCAGCCGTGCCGGCGAGAAGCTCGGGCTGACCGAGCCCGGCACGACGGATGCGCTGATCCGGATCTGCGAGACCAACGGCCTTCCCGTGTCCTGTGATTACTCCGCGGAGGCACTGCTGGAGAGCGCGCTGTCCGACAAAAAACGCCGGGGGGAACAGATCACCCTCATCCTCCCGAAAAAACTCGGGGCCTGTATGGAACACACGGTTCCCGTTTCGGAACTCGAGTCCATCCTCCGCCTCGGAAAGGAGACGTCCGTTTGAACGTCCGGATCCAACCCTCCGCCCTGACCGGAACGGTCTCGGCCATCGCCTCAAAAAGCGATGTCCACCGGCTGCTCTTCTGCGCCGCGCAGGCCGACGGACCGGTCACGATCCAGCTGCAGAACACGCCGCTCCTGTCCGATGACCTCCTCGCCACCGTCGAGGTCCTCCGGCAGATGGGCGCTTTTGTCGTGCAGTCGGACGAACAGATCAGCGTGACCCCGGCCGACATCCCGGCCGAAGCGCCTGTCTTCGACTGCCGGGAGAGCGGATCCACCCTGCGCTTCCTGCTGCCGGTGGCGGCCGCCCACTGTCAC
>JAGACE010000130.1 GCA_017614275.1 Clostridia bacterium
AAGCATGTTTGTTCCCCCAAACATCCCTGACCAATACTCTTCAACCAACTTCAATTTTAACTCATCTGAATATTTTCTTCTTCTCGTCATAACAAAAACCCCTTTCGTTAGATTTTGTCTAACAAAAGGGGTTCACTTCATCGCTCCCGGCGGTCATTTTTATACTCTGTCTTTGATCTCCTGACAGACTTTTTCGGCGAACGCTTCCAGGCTCATGGTTTCGGTCTCCCCGGTGCGGTCCCGGACGGAGACGTCGCCCGTCTCGGACTCTTTCGGCCCGAGGATGAGCATGTAGGGCACGCGGTCGACCTGCTGGGCCTCCCGGATCTTGTAGCCGATCTTCTCCCCGCGGTCGTCGAGGACCACGCGGATGCCCTGATCCCGCAGATAGGCGTAGACCTTCTGGGCGTAGTCCATGGTCTTCTCGGAGACCGGCAGGACCTTGACCTGGGTCGGAGCGAGCCAGGTCGGGAATTTCCCGGCGTACTGTTCGGTCAGCATGCCGATGAATCGCTCGAAGGAGCCGAAGCCCGCGCGATGGATCATGATGGGGCGCTTCTTCTCCCCGTCGGAGTCGGTGTATTCCAGTTCAAAGTTCAGCGGCAGCTGGAAGTCCAGCTGGATGGTGCCGCACTGCCAGGTCCGGCCGAGGCAGTCGGTCAGATGGAAGTCGATCTTCGGGCCGTAGAAGGCGCCGTCGCCCTCGTTGACCGTGTACTCCATGCCCATGCTGTCCAGGGCCACACGCAGGCCTTCCGTGGCAAGCTCCCAGTCCTCGTCGGACCCCATGGAGTCCTCCGGGCGGGTGGAGAGTTCCACCTTGTACGGGAAGCCGAACTGCTCGTAGTAGTCCGTGATGAGCTGAGTGGTCTTCGTGACCTCTTCGGTGATCTGGTCCGGACGGACGTACAGATGCGCGTCGTCCTGAGTGAAGGCGCGGACCCGGAACAGGCCGTGGAGCGCGCCGCGCAGTTCATGGCGATGGTCGTGGCCGGCCTCTGCCAGACGCAGGGGCAGGTCGCGATAGCTCCGGGGCTGGCTCTTGTAGACCAGACAGGCGCCGGGGCAGTTCATCGGCTTGACCGCGAAGTCTTCCTCGTCGATGAGGGTGGTATACATGTTGGCTTTATAGTGCTCCCAGTGGCCGCTGGTCTCCCAGAGCTTCCGGGACAGGATGGTCGGGGTCTCGATGGTGTCGTACCCGTACTCCGCCTGCTTCTCCTTCCAGTACTCCATAAGAGCGTTCTTCAGGAGCATGCCGTTGGGCAGCCAGAACGGGAAGCCGGGGCCTTCGTCGACCATCATGTACAGCTGCATCTCTTTGCCGATGCGCCGGTGGTCTCTCTTCTCGGCCTCCGCGATGATCCGCTCGTACTCCGCCAGCTCGTCCTTCGTCTTGAAGGCGACGCCGTAGACACGGGTCAGCATCTTGTTGTTGCTGTCCGCCTTCCAGTAGGCGCCGGACGTGGTGGTCACCTTGAACGCCTTGAGTGCTTTGGTATAGGTGATGTGCGGGCCGCGGCACATGTCGATGTAATCGCCCTGCTGGAAGAAACCGATCTCGGTGTCGTCCGGGAAATCGTCGATGTGCTCGAGCTTGTAGTTCGCGTGGCGCTCCTGCATGAGCTTCTTCGCTTCCTCGCGGTCGAGGATGAAGGGCGTGAACTTCTCGTTGGCCTTGACGATCCTGCGCATCTCGTCCTCGATGGCGGTCAGATCCTCTTCCGTGATCTTGTAATCGCCCAGGTCCACGTCATAGTAGAAGCCCTTGTCGGTGGCGGGACCGTACGCGAAGTCGGCCTCCGGCCAGAGATGCTGGATGGCCTGCGCCATGATGTGTGCCGCCGAGTGGCGGATGACCTCGAGTTCCTCCTCCGGAGGACACTCGCTGACGACGCCGTGTTTGTCGATGATTTTCATAAAACGATACACTCCATACAAAAAAGCACCTCCGGGGCAGGAAACATCCTGTTCCGGAGGTGTCTGGTTTCCTTGTGTAGGAATTTTACACCGTGAAAAGCTTCTCTGTCAACCTTATATACTAGGCGGTTCCGACAGGGTCCGCAGCCCGCTTTCCATACAGGTGCGGAGCGCCGCTGCCGTCGCCTGCATCCGGGCGGGATCCGTGTCGCGGGAAATGAGTTCCGAAAGGCCGGTGAAGTACATGGCGGACAGGATGTCCGCGACCTCCGGATCCGGCCCGGCCTGCCCCGCCGTTTCGGCGCTGCGGATCATCACGGTCTTCAGCAGGGCGCGGATCTTCCGCCGAAAGCCCTCGTACCGGGAGCCGTCCGCCCGGGTGACGAGCAGCCGGGCGCCGTCCCTGTGCTCGAGGAGGAGTTCGAACAGTTCGTCGTACAGAAGGGCTTCGTTCTTCGGCGCGTCGAGCGTCAGGATCCGGTCCAGCTCCGCCACGGTCGGGCGGACGAGGGCGTCGAACAGCGCCTCCTTGTTCTTGAAGGTGTTGTACAGGGCGCCGGTCGAGACGCCCGCGCCGGCGCAGATCTGCCGCAGGGACGCTTTCTCGTATCCGTGTTCCAGGAATTGTTCTCTGGCAGAGGCCAGCAGGTCTTCCGCGAGGGTCCGGTCCTCAGTCGGTCCTGTGTCCATAGAGGGCCACCTTCTTTCGGATCAGTCTTCCGGGCGGCGGGCGTTGCGCAGGAACCAGGCCGTCGCTCCGCCGGCCAGCGCCGTCAGCGCGAGCAGCACCCAGAGCAGCGGCTTCTGCGGATCGCCGGTGTTGACCGGTCGTTCTTTCTGTGTGGCCGCCCGTGTCGTGGTCCGGGTCGTCGTCCGTGTGGTCGGCATCGGAACGACCCGGGTGGTGGTCGTCGTGGTTGTAGTCGTCGTGGTCCTCGACGGCGTCGTGATGGTCCGCGAACTCAGCCCGGTGGCAGAACTCGAAGAGGAACTGGAACTCGAGCTGGAGGAACTGGACGAACTGGAACTGCTCGACGAACTCGAACTGGAGCTAATCGACGAGCTCGAACTGGAACTCGAGGAGGAGCTGGGACTCGGCTTCGAAGAACTCGAAGAGGAGCTGGAACTCGGCTTCGAAGAACTCGAGGAGGAGCTGGAGCTCGG
>JAGACE010000131.1 GCA_017614275.1 Clostridia bacterium
CATCAACCTGACGCCGGACCACGTGGACTTCATGGGGTCCCTGGACGCCTACTATAAGTCCAAGACGGAAGTGTACCGGAACATGCTGCCGGAGGACACGTTCATCCTCAACGCGGACGACCCGGTGCTCGCGGAATACGTGGAAAAATACCCGGTGCCCGCCACCGTGAAGTCGTTCAGCCTCGACCGGACAGACGCCGACAATGTTGTCCGCGACGGAGCGATCTGTGTGGGCGGAGAACCCGTCCTGCCCCTCGACGCCATCCGGCTGCCCGGCAAGCACAACCTGCAGAACGTGATGATCGCCGTGTCGGTGGCTAAAGTCCTCGGCATCGGCAACGCGCTCATCGAGGACGTCATCCGGGCGTTCACCGGCGTGGAACACCGCATCGAATTCGTCCGGGAATTGGACGGAGTCCGGTATTATAACGACTCGAAGGGCACGAACACCGACGCCACCGTCACCGCGCTCAAAGCTTTCGACCGGGGCGTCATCCTGCTGCTCGGCGGCTTCGAAAAGGGCCTGCCCATGGACGACGTCAAGGCGCACCTCGGCTGTGTGAAGAAGGTCATCGGCTACGGCGCCTGCGGCCCGCGGCTCGTCGCGGACACCGTCGGTGAAGACGGCATCGTCGTCACCACACTGGACGAGGCCGTGGCCGAAGCGGTGAAGATCGCGGAGCCCGGCGACACCGTGCTCCTCTCGCCCACCACCAGTTCCTTCGACCAGTACTCCTGCTTCGAGGAACGCGGCGAGCACTTCAAAAAACTGGTCCGGGCCCTTTAAAGGAGAGACTATGTCCAACAACAGCGCCATCGGCGTGTTCGACTCGGGCATCGGCGGCCTCACGGTCGTCAAGTCCATCGTCGAGAGCATGCCGCAGGAAAACATCATCTATTTCGGCGACACGGCCCACGTGCCTTACGGGACCCGGTCGAAACGGCAGATCCTTCACTATGTCCTGAGCGACGTGAAGTTTCTGAACACGTTCGATCTCAAAGCCGTGGTCATCGCCTGCAACACCGCGGACTCCGTGGCCCGGCAGGCGGTGGAGGACGCCTATCCGGACCTGCCGGTCTTCGGCGTCGTGGACCCGGCCTCCCGGCTGGCCGCGGCGCAGACCCGCAACAAGAAGATCGGCGTCATCGCCACCAAAGCCACCGTGGAGAGCGGCGCCTACGAAAAAGCCATCGCGGCTTACGACTCTGAGGTCGACGTCCTGTCCGCCGCCTGTCCTCTGCTGGTCCCGCTGGTGGAGAACGGCCGGTTCCAGGTCGGAGACATCGTCATCGAGACCGTGGTCCGCGAATACCTCGACCCGCTGCTCGCCGAAGGCATCGACACCCTGGTGCTCGGCTGCACGCACTACCCGCTCCTGCAGGACGTCATCACCCACCTGTATCCGGACCTGAACGTCATCTCCTCCTCTGACGCGGCGGCCGCCAAACTGCTCGGCACGCTCATCCGGGAGGGGCTCTGCAACGAGGAGCCGGGGTCCGACCGCAAATACTTCGTATCCGACGACGCCGAAGGCGTCGACAAACTGGCTCGGGTCTTCATGCGTGAAGATCTGGGCGGCACGTTCCGGCAAGTGGACGTGGAATAAACCAGACCATACAAAAAGGAGAACACGATTATGACAGTTATGGAAGCCGCAAGACAGCTCGGCGTCTGCATCCAGGCGGACGAACGCTACCTCGCTTACCGCGACGCCACCCTCGCCGTCGAAAAGGACGAGCAGGTGAAAGCCCTCGGGGAGAACCTCGACGAACTGCAGAAGCAGTACGAGGCCGAAGCCGTCAAAGACGCGCCGGACGAGAAGGTCATGAGCGACCTGCAGCAGCAGGGTTCCGCCATGTATCAGGCGATCTACCAGACGCCCGCCATGTCCGCGCTCATGGACGCCAAAGAAGGCATGGACGGCATGATGAACGAGGTCATGAACCTCCTGTATCTCTGCATGGGCGACGCCGACCCGATGACGGTCGAGGTCACCGAGGAGACCATGGCGAAGATGCAGCAGGAAATGATGCAGATCCAGATGTGAATAAACCTGACAGATAGAAGGAACGAAGCTATATGGACCCTTTCACTCCGCTGGAACTCACGCAGAGCGGCGCGCAGCATCTGCAGAACGGCGACCTCCACCAGGCCCTGAAAGACCTGATCGTCGCCAACGACAAGATGAAAAAGCTGGTTGCCGAAGACTTCTCGGTCGAGAACCGCAGCTTTTACGGCATCACCTGCCTGAACCTGGCGCTCGTCTATCAGATGATGCAGGACTTCGAGACCTTCCGGGAGTATGTCCGGGTGGGCATCCGGGTCCTGGAAGACGTCCTGCCGGAGCGCGAGAGCATGGAGACCCTGCTGTACCTCGCCTCCATGAGCCTGCAGCTGGCCCAGGTCGAAGAGACCGAAGAAGATCTGGAGACGGCCGAAAACTGGTATAAGAAAACGATCGACTACCAGACGCGGGTCGTCGAGCTGGCGGAGGACCCCGACGCGAAGGAGTATGCGATGCAGACTCTCTCACAGGAGTACCTGCTGCTGACCGCGCTCTACCAGAAGAAGGAAGACGAGGAGAACTATCTGGCCACGCTGGAACAGACCGTGGCGCAGAAAGAGGCTCTGGCCGATGCGTTCCCGGCCCCCTACAACCGGGCGGACGCCGCCATGGGAAAAGAAACTCTGGCCGGCGTTCTGGGCACCAAAGCCCCCGCGCGGGCCGAAGTCCTGTTCCGGGAGGCCGTCAACGTCCTC
>JAGACE010000132.1 GCA_017614275.1 Clostridia bacterium
CGGGCGGCCGTTGACGGAGCCTCCGGTCAGGACCACCGTGTCCCCTTCTTCGAGGTTCAGGGCGATGACCGCCTGTTCCATCGCCTCATAGAACATGACTTCCACGGACTCGTATTCCTTGCTGAGCATCGGGAAAACGCCCCAGCTCAGGTTCAGCTTCCGCCACACTTTTCGATCCGTGGTCCGGCCGACGATGGGGATGGGGCTGCGGAACCGGCTGACCATGCGGGCGGTCTTCCCGGACATGGAGGAGACGACCAGCGCCTTCGCGTCGGTGTCCACCGCCATCTGGCAGGCAGCGTGGGACAGCGCGTCCATGGGGCCCCGGATCTTGAAACCGGTGCGGTTGAAGGTGGTCTCGAAGTCGATGTGCTCCTCCGTGTTGCGGCAGGCCTCCGCCATGACGCGAACGGCCTCCACCGGATACTTGCCGGCAGCCGTTTCTCCGGAGAGCATGACCGCGGAGGCGCCGTCATACACGGCGTTGGCCACGTCGGAGATCTCCGCCCGGGTGGGCCGGGGGTTCTGGATCATGCTCTCCAGCATCTCCGTGGCCACGATGACCCGCTTGCCGAGCTTCCGGCACTTCGACATCAGATATTTCTGGATGGAGGGGACTTCGGCAAAGGGGATCTCCACGCCGAGGTCGCCGCGGGCGACCATGATGCCGTCCGCCACGTCGCAGATCTCCGAGATGTTATCCACCCCGCTGCGGTTCTCGATCTTCGCGATGATCTCGATATCCGTTCCGCCGTTGCGGTCCAGGAAGTCCCGCATGGCCTGCACGTCATCCTTGGTGGAGACGAAGGAGGCGGCGATGAAATCGACGTCCTGTTCGATGCCGAACAGCAGATCGCTCTTGTCCTGCTCCGAAAGGAAGTTGTTGGTCATGACGTGGTTCGGGAAGTTCATGGACTTCTTGTTGGAGAGCACCCCGCCGATCTCGACGGTGCAGACGGCCTCGGTGTCCGTCAGCTCATCCACCCGGCAGACGACCAGGCCGTTGTTGACGAGGATCTTGTCCCCCACCGACAGGTCGTGGATCAGGTTCTTGTAGCTGACGGAGACCTTCGTGCTGTCGCCCAGGATGGGTTCCGTGGTGAATGTGAAGGTCTGGCCGTCCTCCAGCGTGACGCGGCGTCCGTCGAATTCGCCGATGCGGTATTCGGGGCCCTTCGTGTCCAGCATGATGGGGATGGGCGCGTCCAGCTCCTCCCGGATCCGTTTGATGCGGGCGATGCGCTCGGCGTGCTGCGCGTGGTCGCCGTGGGAAAAGTTCAGACGGCAGACGTCCATCCCCTCGGCGAAGAGATGCCGGAGGACATCGTCGTTATCACAGGCGGGACCGACGGTCCCGATGATCTTCGTTTTGCGCATGAAAAAAGCCGCCTTTCTGAGAAAGATGGCTATAGTATACGACATTTTCGCAAAAAGTAAAGGACGGTATTTCTAAAAATACCGTCCTGATTTGCAGTGTTATTCTTCTGCCGGAAGTTCCTCTTCGGGCTCCGCCGGCTGTTCGGCCTTCGGATTGACGATGTTCCGCCAGTCGAGGTCCCCGCGGGCCAGGGAATGGATGAGGGCTTCCGCGGTGGCGATGTTCGTGGCCACGGGCACGTTGTGGACGTTGCACAGGCGGAGCAGGTCCACTTCGATGGGCTCCATGGGCTTCGGGTTCAGCGGGTCTCCGAACATGAGGAGCAGGTCGATCTCGTTGCAGGCGACGCGGGAGGCGATCTGCTGTTCGCCGCCCTGGTCCCCGGCCAGAAGACTCTGGATCTTCAGCCCGGTGGCGTCGGATACGTATTTGCCGGTGGTCCCTGTGGCGCACAGGTTGTGCTGGCTTAAGATGCCGGCGTAGGCGATGCAGAACTGGGTCATCAATTCTTTTTTGACATCGTGCGCTATGATGGCGATGTTCATGCTTCAGGCTCCTCTCGAGAAACAGTTCAGAAATGATTGTACCATAGAACCGTTTCTCCCTCAATAACATTTTGTAAAAAAGCGCCAAAAACGTATCCGTTTTGGCGCCTCTTCGTGTGCAATTTAGAGTATTCCCTCCCGGGTCACGCGAGCAGCTCGTTGTAGGGCTGGACGGTGGACGTGTCGTCCTTCGGGGAGAAGTAATAGTCGTAGATGTCGGCGGCGACGACAGCGGTCAGGGAACCGGAGTCGGCGGTCTCGACGACCACGGCGACGGCGATCTCCGGATCCTCATAGGGCGCGTAGGAAATGAGGAAACCGTTGTTGCCTTCGACCCGCTTGCCGTCGATGATCTTGACGACGTCAGACGTACCGGTCTTGGCGGCCGCTGTCACGGGCAGGCCGGAGAAGGCGCTGCGGCAGAAGCCGATGGTGCCGACCTTCAGCATGCCCTCGCGGACGAGCTGGAGGGTGTGGTCGCTGATGTCCAGCGTCTGGGCCACTTCCGCCTGCTTCTGCAGGAGCGTGGTCCGGTAGTCCGCGGTCTTCACCGCGCGGACGAAGTGGGGCGTGTACCGGGTGCCGCCGTTGGCGATGGTGGCCACGTAGTTCGCGAGCTGCAGCAGCGTGAACTGGTTGTCGGACTCGCCGATGGCCGTGGTGACGACGTCGCCGGGGTACCAGGTGCCGCCCGCAGCTTTCCGCTCTTCGGGGCTGGACACGTGGCCGGTGGCTTCCGGGATCTCCACGCCGGTCTTCTGCCCGAGGCCGAATTTGGTGGCCCATTCGTCGATCTTCTCGATGCCCAGCTTTCGGCCGGTCTCAAAGAAGAAGCAGTTGCAGGAGACGTTGATGGCGTCGGTGACATTGTTCGTGCCGTGCGCCGTGTGATGGGCGCAGTAGAACGTGTGGTCGGAGAAATAGGTGTAGGCGCCGTTGCAGGACCAGGTGAAGTTCTCGTCGATGGTCCCCTCTTCCAGCGCCGCGATGGCGGTGCAGGGCTTGAAGGTGGAGCCGGGCTCATAGGTGCTCATGACCGCGCGGTTCCACAGGGGAGCGGTCTCGTCCTCCGCCCATTCGGAGTACTTCTCCTTCCACTCGTCGTTGTTGTAGGAGGGATAGGTGGCGCAGGCGAGGATCTCGCCGGTGTGGATGTCCTCCACGACCACCGCGGCCGCGCACTTCCGCGCCGCCGAGATGTTCAGGGAGTCCACGCGCTTTTTCAGGGCGCTCTGGGCCACCTCCTGCAGGTTCTTGTCCAGCGTCAGGATGACGGAACTGCCCTGCTCGGGATAGGTGGTGAAGGTGTCCGTGGAGTTGCCCTCGTTGTCGATGGTGACGGTCTTTTCGCCCCGGGAGCCCCGCAGGGTGTCCTCCAGCGCCAGTTCCAGTCCGGAGCTGCCGTAGACGTCGGAGATGGTGTAGGCGTTGCGGGTGAGTTCGTCGATCTCTTCCTTGCCCTTCGCCTTGTCCAGCGCCTCGTCCAGCTCGGCCTTCTTCTGTTCATAGGTTTCCGCCGTGATGCCGGAGACCCGGCCGAGGAGGTGCGGCGCCAGGGTGCCGTCGGTGTATTCCCGATACGCCTCTACGGTGTTCTCGACGCCCTTGTAGAAGTTCTTGTTCTCCATGATGATGGTCACAAGGTCCGTGGGGACGTCCTCCGCGAAGGTGTAGGGCATGGAGGCGTTGA